>JBFWYS010000060.1:0-11825 GCA_050186175.1 Pseudobdellovibrionaceae bacterium | reverse complement strand
GATTCCCTCGAGGCATAACCCTGACTTTCCACAGGTAACAGAACAAGTTTGGCAACCGCACCTTGTCCTTTGAGTGCCTCATAATATCGCTCCGATTGTAGAGTGAAAGTTCCTGTATTGTTATCAGCCATTCCATGCATAAGAAGGATCGGCTTCTTCACTTTGTCCGCATCAATGAAAGGAGACATCTTCAAATAAGTCTCCTTCGCTTTCCAAAAAGGCCTTCGCTCTCCTTGAAATCCAAATGGAGTGAGTGTTCGGTTGTAGGCTCCTGATTTAGCAATTCCCGTTGCAAAGAGATCGCTGTGGGTTAGGAGATGCGCCACCATAAAGGCTCCGTAACTATGTCCAATGACGCCAATTCTTTTTGTATCAACGAGATCTCTATCAGCAAGGGCTTTGACCGCTGCTTTTGCACCCGAAACCAATTGTTCAATAAACTTATCGTTCTTAGTTTCAGGGTGGCCGATGATCGGCATTTGTGCATGATCTAAAACTACGTAGCCCCGAAGCGCATTGTAGGCGATATCTTCGCGGAAAGGTCTTTCGAATTTGTCTTGTGAACCTCGCACCTGACCCGCCGAACTCTTGTCCGTGTATTCAAGTGGATAGGCTTGAATAATTGCTGGATATTTTTTTCCTTTTTCATAGTCGAGTGGATAATAAAGAATGGCAGAGAGAAGAACTCCATCGTTTCGTTTGTAGGTAATAATTTCCTTCTTTATTTTTGACATAATCGCATAGGGATTCGGATCCGCATAAAGCAATTCTTTTTCTGTCGACGTTTGGCTTTTGCGAACGTAAATTTGCGGACTCTGCAACTGAGTCTCATATATCGTCATGAATTTTGAGAAATCATCTGTCAAAAAAGAGAGAAATCTTTCATAAGATCCTTGTTGCGATCGGAAGAGCTCTTGGGTTTCAAGAGTTTCTAAATTGATCTTACGAAGAAATGGAAGATCTCCTTGAGCTGAGGCTCCTTGTCCCGCTAAGAAAAGATTTTTGCCATCGATGGCAGCAACCGACTCTCCCCACTTATTACGGATATAAACAGGATTTCCAGGGTCACCGTAATCGTCGTTTTCATTGCGACTGAAGATCACTTTCGTCTTCCAGTCTTTTTCAGAAACGAGAATCTCCGTGATCCGCTCCTTATCTCTTTCATAGTCAACGACCAAATACCCTTGCCCTTGATCTAAGAATTCAATTCCGGCAAATCGGTTTTTAAGCTTTAGAAAACTCTGACGCTTTAAATGTTTTCCATCGACCACCGCACGAAAAAGCTCATCACGATTATCAACTTTAAGATTCCAATCCCCTTTATCTAATGCCTCTGCATAAAAAAGTGTTTGTTCTTCTGACGGAATCCATTGAATAGATCTCGGCCCCGTAACTACGCCCTGAATAGGAATTCTCTCAAAAGGCCCACCTTTAGCAACTGTTGCCACAATATTTCCTGACCGATCTAAAACCAAAGATGAGGCCGCGAAATAATAATAAGGCACTAGTAAAGAAAAGGGCTTTTCGAGAACATGAGTTAGGATCAATTTTTTATTGGGAGAAACGCGAGCAACCGAAAAAAGCCCCGGTTTTCCCACCTTAACTAAGAGGCCTTTTGAAAAATTGTAGACCGCAAGCTGTGAGTCCAGAGCCTTAGCTAAAACTTCAGCATCTTCAGCCGTCTTTAGAAGATCCGTATAAGTACGATTCTGAGCCGCCACCCCGCCTGTTTTCTGAATGACAGGACCTGAAGGAGTCTGCTTCTCGGGTTTAAGTGCATTTTTTTGCCGATCCGTTCTAACTTTTAAAAAGAGTTCATCATTATCGAGCCACTGAACCGTTCGACCTGTAATCGCATTTAGACAAACGCTGGGAATTCTTTTTTTGCTTAAAGATGGAATTTCAACGATCCATATTTCTTGGCAGTTTTCTTTTTCCCAAGAGACCGCAAGTTTTTTTCCATCAGGTGACCAACTCACTTCGCGAAGAATGGCTGTAGCCGGAAAATCAATCTCCTTCTCCTTCTTTGTAAGGAGATCAAAATAAACTAGCCTTCGAATATATGAATTTATCGTCGCCGTATAGTTAACCGGATTAAATCGAAGTCCGCCCAATTTTAACTGAGCTCTCGATACATATCCGATCGAAGGAAGCTCTTCATAAAAGGCTTTAACCAAAGCCGTCTTCGACCAATTTAAAATGGGAGCGGAAAATCCACCGCCTCGAACTAAATCGTCAATAAGTTTTTCTGGCTTTTTATAAATATCTGCGGCATTCGCAAAACTCGATACAAAACAGGCTAAAATTATTAATTTTTTCATTCAGGCTCCACCTTTGATAAAACAGTAGAGCAAAAATAAGTCTCCCTCTCCAACTAAAAATATTTGCGTTCGCGAGGTTTCTCACGGTTGAATAAACAAAGGAGGTCATATGAATTTTTCTCTGAGCACTGTTCTTTTATTGTTTCCTCTTTTCTCCTTTGCATGTCCCGATTTTTCAGGATCATATAAAGACCCGGGAAATTTTTTGTATGAGATTCAGCAACCTAATTGCGAATCACTCAAATGGAGAACTCATGAAAACGGCTCTGTGACCGAAGATATTTGGCAAACCACTTGTAAACAATACTCGCATAATTTGGCAAAAGAAAAATCCTGTTGGAAGGATTGGGGACTCGAAACTGTGATCTACGTTATCTCGGGAGGACAGTGGACTCCATTTATGATTCGAAGATTAGAATTTAAAACCGACTCACAAGAACTTGTGGATGCACAGTTCTTAACGGACTCAACCGGCGAAGAAAAACCGTTTATGACAGTTCGGTATAAAAAGCAGAACTAAATCTGAATCCGTTTTGGGCTTGCCCCATAGACACGGCTTGCGAGGCAATAAACACAAAAACAAATGATCTTTGAGATTCGAAAAAGGGCTCAAGAGTTTCGCTTCCTGATCTTATCTATTTGCCCTCACTTTAATGAGTTTTTTTACTTAAGTAATAATCGTAGGTCCCGTCGTAAATCGTTACCTTGTTCTTATCAACTTCAAACACTCGAGTTGTAATCGCTCGCAAAAAGTGTCGATCATGGCTTACAATCATCACGGTTCCTGGAAAATTCTTAACAGCCTCAAGTAAAACTTCGCGGGACTTAATATCCAAATGATTGGTTGGCTCGTCGAGAATCAAAAGATTGACTGGGGTCGCCAAAATCGTGGCGAGAACGAGACGACTTTTTTCTCCACCAGATAAAACAGAAATCTTTTTCTCTGTTTCATCCTGGCTGAATTTAAAAGCTCCGAGCAAACTTTTAACACTTCCGACACTTGCGTTTGGAATGCGATCATGAACTTCTTCGAAAATTGTTTTCTTAGGATTCAGAACATCCAAAGAGTTTTGGCTAAAATATCCGCGGGAGACAGAAGCGCCAATGGTGCATTTGCCCTCTGAGGCATGAGTTTCACCAGCAATGATTTTTAAAAGAGTCGATTTACCGGCTCCATTCACTCCGACAACAGCGACGCGGTCCATTCTTTTTACGAGCCCCGTAACTCCAGAGAAAACTAACTTTTCGCCACCACCGTCTTTTTGCCAGATTTTTTTAAGACCTTCGAGTTTTACGACTTCATCACCGCCCCGAGGAGGCGTAGGCCAGGTAAAATCCATTGTTTGCTCTTCAGGTGGAATTTCGATGCGGTCGATTTTATCGATCTTCTTAACTCTCGATTGCACCTGAGCCGCGTGAGAGGCACGGGCCGCAAAACGTGCAATAAACTCCTCTTCTTTTGCGAGCATTTCTTCTTGTCTTTTTGCAGCGGCAATCAACTGCTCCAAGCGAATCGCTCTTTCGCGTTCATAATAATCATAGTTCCCACCGTAAACAGTCACAGCTTTGTTGGCGATCTCGATAACTTTTGTAACCAACCGATTCATGAACTCGCGATCATGGCTTGTCATGAGAACCGCACCTTTGTACTGCGCAAGCCAAGCTTCGAGCCAAATAATAGACTCCATATCCAAGTGATTCGTCGGCTCGTCCATCAAAAGAACATCAGGTTCCAGCGCAAGAATTTTAGCAAGAGCAATTCTCATCTTCCAGCCACCGCTAAAAGACTCGACGGAACGATTGTAGTCCTCGGGTCCAATACCTAGCCCCGTGAGAATTTCCTGGGCGCGAGCTTCGATCGTGTAGCCACCGATCTCTTCGAACTCATGCTGAACCGAGCCGTACTCCTCTAAAATCGTCGTCATTTCATCGTCAGAAATCGGAGTTGTCGCAGAATCTTCTAGTTGTTTTTCTAAAACCTTGAGACGTGCAGCAATTTCAGGAATGCGCGGATGAGCTGCCTTTACCTCTTCTAAAGCCGTGGTGCCTCCCATTTCGGCAACACTCTGAGAAAAATATCCGATTTTTATTTTATCTGGCTTACTAACAGAACCCTGATCGACACCTTCTTCATTCACGATCAAACGAAAAACAGTGGTCTTTCCAGCACCATTAGGACCAACGAGTCCGATTTTTTCTCCCGGATTGATCTGAAAAGATCCGTTTTGATAAAGAATTCTGTTACCGTACTGTTTTGTTACACCGTTAAATGCGATCACGTTTGCTCCTCAAAATGCGAAATTTAAAATAATTTAATCCACGGAGACAGTACAGTTGAATCTTAAGTTTTTTTCTGAGACTGTTTTTGAATGATTCATTTGCCAAGCCTGATTCAAGATCTTGCCTTTATCCTGATGACTGCGGCAATTGTCGTTCTCATCTGCAAACAGCTCAAGCAACCTGTTGTTTTAGGATACTTAATCGCAGGATTCTTGGTCGGCCCCCACGTTCCTATCATTCCCACGGTCACAGACTTCGAAAGTATCAAAGTTTGGGCTGAAATCGGCGTGATTTTTTTGCTTTTTGGCCTAGGTCTAGAGTTCAGCTTTAAGAAATTAGCAAGAGTTGGAAAATCCGCTGCTATCGTCGGAATTATAGAAGTCGTGTTTATGCTGGGTCTCGGTTTTATGACCGGAAAAGTCTTAGGCTGGAGCTCCATGGACAGCTTATTTTTAGGGGGAATTCTCTCGATTTCTTCGACCACTATTATTGTACGAGCCTTTGATGAACTGGGTTTGAAGGGCCGTAAGTTTGTTTCTTTGGTGTTTGGCGTTCTCATTGTTGAAGACTTGGTTGCTATTTTGCTCTTAGTTTTACTTTCGACAGTCGCTGCCACTCGGGCTTTCTCAGGAATGGAGCTTCTTGGAACCACCTTCCGTCTAACTTTTATGATTTTATTATGGTTTGTCGTCGGGATTTACCTCGTTCCTCTCTTTCTTCAGAAAATTCGTAAACTTCTTACTGACGAAACAATGTTAGTGGTTTCGATCGGACTCTGCTTAATGATGGTTCTTCTTGCGACTCACGCAGGATTTTCTCCAGCACTTGGAGCTTTCGTGATGGGTTCAATTTTAGCGGAGACTCGTGAGGGGAATCGCATTGAGCATATGATGATTCCCGTGCAAAATCTATTTGGCGCAATTTTTTTTATTTCTGTTGGAATGTTAATTGATCCTAAGGTTCTTATGGAATCTTGGGGAACAGTTATTCTTCTCTGTGTTATCACCATCGTCGGAAAATTAGTAAGCACCGGTTTTGGCGCCTTAGTTTCGGGACAAAGCCTGAAACATTCGGTTCAATCTGGATTAAGTCTTGCTCAGATTGGCGAGTTCTCTTTCATCATCGCGACTTTGGGAATGACTTTGAAAGTGACGAGTGATTTTTTGTACCCTTTGGCGGTCGCTGTTTCTGCTGTTACGACTTTGACAACACCCTACATGATTAAATATGCCGATGGTTTTTATTTCTGGCTCGATAAAAAACTGCCCGCTGGAGTTAAAGATCGAATTCAAAGATATCAAACTGCAATGCAAAGGCCTGAGGGAGACGCTAAGCCGGAGATGCTTGTTTTAAAGGCTTACGGACTAAAAATTCTTTTAAATGGGACTTTGGTCGTCGGAATCGTTTTGGGAATTAAGACCTACCTCTACAAAACGATCTTGCAGTTTTTTGGATCTCAAGGGATTGCAAATTTTATAGTAGTTATGCTCTGTTTGTTTTTTACCGGGCCCTTTTTATGGGGACTTATTTTCGGTCATCCTTCTCGCGGTGCAGTTACAAAAATCAAAGACTGGAGCCGGTTGCGCAGTATGCAATTTGGAATCGGCCTTCTCCGGATTTTTGTAGGAATCTCTTTGATTATTTTTACGGTGAGTCAGTTTGCTTCCAGCAAAACTGCAACCAGCGTGACTCTTATTCTTATTGCGGGCCTCGGTGTTTTTTTCAGCCGCTTGGCCGAGCCGATCTATCGAGCTTTTGAGGCGCGATTCGTCGGCCATCTCACTGAAAAAGAAAGAGCTGAGCTTGCAAAATCGAGTTCATTTCCAAGACTCGCTCCATGGGACGCTACGCTTTCGCAATTTACGGTGTCTCCTGATTCAGACTTGATCATGAAGACTCTGATCGATATCGGCTTTAAAGAAAAACACGGAGTCACAGTTGCGCTCATTGAAAGAGGATCACAAAGAATTTCCGCTCCTAACCGACATGATGTTCTTTTGCCTTACGACAAAATCTTTTTGATTGGAACTGACGAACAGCTAGCGACAGTTAAACCCCTCATTGAAAAACAAGTCGTTTCAGTGGTGGCCGAAGGTCCTTCCGATTATACACTGTAGGGTTTCGTTCTGAACTCTGATTCAAAATATTTAGGTCGTAGCATTCGCGACAGTGGAATTCGCGAGGAGGTCAAGGGACTCATCGTTGGAATCGAAAGGAATGCACAACGAATTTTAAATCCTGATTCTGCGCTCACTTTGCAGGAAGGTGATCTTTTGTGGATTGTGGGAGATCAGAAGTTGATTCGTTCTAAGCAGATTTAGTTTTCTAGAGCCTGATTGATTCAATTCCTCAAAAGATCATTCCACACCTGCGGCTCCGAATAAAATCCTTCGTGTCCACTCTTTTCAAAAAGAGTATATCGAATAAGATCTTTCATGAAATCTACTTCTTCAACAAACGTCTCGTACGGAACAAAAACATCCATTTTCCCAGCATATAGATAAAAAGGAACTTGTGGATGTTTTTTCAATGCATCAGCAAAACCTGGCAAGGTCGTTTCATCTAAAATGGAATCGTCTTCGGCCATTTTCTTTAGAAGAGGATCCCACTTTTTATTCACGAATCCTGCGAGCAAGCGGCATTCGTTGATAATCCATGAACTTGGATCTTCACCGCGAGCAATGAGTCGTCGGATGGGCTCCGTGCAAAAATCAAAAATCGGCTTGCCCGAAGACATGTCTGCCATTCCAATGACAGCTGCGGCTACATAGTTATTCGCAAAAACGCCAATCGCATAGTCCTGGATAAACTGATTTAGAAGATTTTCGTTTATGCCTTCATCGGTTACAAGTCGTCGTAGGAGCGAGTGCATGTAGCCCCAAGAGCTCTGAAATCCTAAGAAAATGGTAAAGCCGTCGACCACTCTTGGACCGCAGACTTCAATCTCTCCGTTCGTAAAACAGCGAGCTTCAGGAATTGCATCTTGAAGAGACCGAAGTTTGCCGGCATCTTCTGGATACTTTTTAATGTAATCGGCAAGGACTCGCTTTTGCGAGAGAAGACGCATCACCATCCACTCGTCGGAGTCACTCATCACTGAATAGCCATGTGCATAAGCTCCGCTGACGTGAGACAAATCTACTTCGGCATAACGATGAACAATTCTTCCTCCATAACTTTGGCCGAAAATTTTCCAAGAGCCGTTTTCTCCGAGAACTTTTCTGCGGACCGCTTCTGAATCTAAAACGATTCCGCGAGATCCATAATTTACGAGCCTGTAAAGAGTGTCCTCACCAAACTCCATTGGAAAAGGATCGGAACAACCAGTACCTCTTTGATCAACGAAAATAAATGACAATTGAGAGTACTGACTCTGTTGTGATAAGATCTGGTAGCTTCCATGGCTATCACTTGTAGGACCGCCGTTGTAAAATACCACAGGATCTTTGCCTTCAAGAATTTGTCCGTAATAAAAAACGCGAATCTTTTTTCCTTCTGGTTCGTTCCAATTTTCAGGAACTGAGACATATCCATGAAAATAATTTTCAGGTAATAACTTGATAAACCCAGAGCAGTCACCGGCGGGCTGATTCGAAACTTCCAAGCCCGTCAAAAGGCTCATCTGTAAATTCTGAACTCGGTCCGCCGAAATTTTCTCGAGTTCAACAACCTGTGACTTCTGAGAACAGGCCACGAACCCCAAAAATGAAACCACAAATAAAAGATTCCGAATCCCCATAAACCCTCCAATTCTCCAGCAGTTGATCTCCCCTTATCCCCAGCCAAAGTCAACGCCCCAATCCCAAATGTCCCGCCGTCGAAATTGGTAGCAATACCGCATCAAGTCTTTGAAATCCTTAGCTCTGACGCCCTATTGCCACCAATTTCGACGGCGGGACATTTGGGTCGGGTTCTTCAGACTGCATTCGACAATCCTGAAAATTCTCTTAGTCTAGTCGATATGGCTCCAAAAGAATATCCTCACATAAAATCTACGCACGCGCCCGAAATGCTCGCCATAACTATGCTCGAGATAGAAAAGTCATGGCTATCGAAAGAGAAATGTTTGAGGGTTCGCTCAAAGTCGAAGTTCTAAAAGGCCTTGGCTCTTCGGCCCATCAAGCTTGGCGTTCAGCATATAAATTTAGAGATCATAATGTTGAGTCTCTGGACCGGTTATATAAAGAACAAGATAACCAGGCCGTTGTTTTCACTAACGCAAAACAGACCCGCGAAGATTTGGAAAAAATGATTGCCGAAGATCTAGAAATTCACGAAGCTCAACGAGATGGGTGGGTTTAGGTGAAAAAGTTCTTATCGCATTTTGTTAGAATCATAGTTGATATCCTTTTATTTTTTAAAAGCCCTACAGACTCAAGCCGCCAGCCAAAGACCTTGCTTATCAAAGACGATGCAATTGGTGATTTTTTAGTTTCTACGGGTGCTCTCAAAACGCTAACTTCCTTTTTTTCTCAGAAATCAGAAGTTTATTGCCTGGTCGAGAAAAAGGTGGCGGGCCTAGCCGAAATCTTCATCGACAAAGAAAAGTTAATTTCCGTCGATAAAGAAAAATTTGAAAATTCTGTCTCCTATCGATTTAAATTTTTCAAAAAACTTCGCTGCATGAATTTTCAATTTCTAGTTGCATCGTCCACGCGGTCTACCTACTGCGATCAAACCGCCTCAAGAATTTCATGCGAAAAAAAGTGGGCCCTCGTTGGCGAAACAAGTCGTCAAAAAAAAAGAGCCTCAATTTACACCGACATAATTGAAGTTGCAGAGTGTCCACATGTGAATCTCCCCGTGGAAGCTGTTCAAAAAGAAATACTTTTACTTGAAGGCGTTTTAGGCCGCCTCTCAAATCAAAAGGAATATTGGCCACAAATCCCCACAGAGAAACTTCTTCCCATTTCGGAAAAAAATTATTTTGTTCTTCTCCCAGATGCAGGCGACAAAAGAAGGACTTGGAAAAAATCTGAACTTTACATTTGGGCGCTTGAAAAAGCTCAGGAAAAGGGATTGAAGTGTTTTGTCCTTTCGGCATTTCGAGACGAGAATCCCATTCTTCTGGATCCGTCTTTCGAAAACAAAACCGGCAAAACAAATCTCCTGGAAAGCCTTTCATATATTCGCTCAGCCCAATTTGCCGTCGCGCATGAAACAGGTCTTGGACACGCGACTTGGATGATCGGCACTCCGCTTTTAATGATTATGGGAGGCGGCTATTTTAAAGAATTCACCCCAAACGCTCCTCGCCTAAATATAGTGGCAAAAGAAATGCCTTGTTTTAATTGCCATTGGAATTGCATTTATCCCACGCAGGACCGCTTTCCGTGTGTAGAGCAACTGAAACTCGAAGATTTAGACAAGGCCCTCCGACAATTGATAACTAAGTAGCCTCCCACACTTTGTTTGTTAAAATCTGCATTTTAAAAAAACTCTGACGTGCAACTACACCAAAGGTTAAAACGATCCAGTTGCGCCGACTCGTTAAACTACAGGAGCATCGCGACATCTCTCCCGGCTTTTACAACTGTTGAAAATCTTATAAAAATGAGATTTGAATCTCCATCCGAAGGATCGTACTCTTTTCTCCAATGTCCAGAATATTTAAGATCAATGCCACTTTTGAAAAAGAAGAGTACAAAAAACATTTTCTGTATCTCCTGATTCTGATATTATTAATGCCTCTCTTACTGGTGATTTTCGGATATGATAAATCGCAGGTCTTCTCATATCCTTATCAAGCCGAAGCCAACTTTCCATTTTACAAACAAGAAATTTTTCAAAAATCCGAGGCCATCGATCTTCTTTTCGTCGGCCCCTGCACGACTTGGTGGCAAGTGCTTCCAACGGCTTTTATTGAGGCCTATGAACAGAAAAAGCAGCGCACGCCTGTAATTGTTAACCTCGGATACAACCATTCTGGCGAAGAACTTACCTACCTTTTAGTTCGCGAAACTCTCAACAAAAGAAAAGTTAAAACACTTGTTCTTACAACGCCACGCCCGAACGAAATGTATGAGTTTCCCCATCCCAATAGCTTTATGTTCTGGAACCATTTTCATGATATTAAAACTGGGCCGAAAATCGACTTGGTGACCCACTTTCAGCTATATGGAGTTTCAGTAATGGGGGCTATTCGTCATCTGCCTTTTTTAGCGTTTAAGAATTCCTACCCTCCTCATCTCGATAAATTTTCTACTTACGGCGAAAAGATTCGAGAACCGGCCGGTACACAAACAGAATGGCACTTCAGAGGAGATTTTAAAAACTATTTTTTTTCGAACTGGGACCAACAACAAATGACCTTAGGAAGGCCTATCAGCGAAAGAGAAATTTCTTTTTTAAAGGCCACAGTTCACTTAGCGCAGTCTCATGGAATCCAAGTCGTTTTTCTTTCAAGTCCTCTCAGAGAAGATTTTGAAACCGGTAAAATCGAGGAACGAGCGAACTGGTTTCAGCTTTTTGACAACATCAAGTTCGTTGGAATTCCAGCATCCAAAATCAGAGCCGAAAATCCAGAAACCTGGGAACAAATGCTTTTAGGGAATAATCTCTCTCCCGAAGCTTCTATGTGGTTTAGTCGGAAATGGGCGCAAATTTTTGTGGAACACCTATGAAAATCGCGCGACTTGATTTGGCTCTTGTCATTATTTGCGCGGTTGTATTGGTGATCGTTTATTTGAACCGTCATCAGGCTATTTGGGCTCCATTTGTGTATAGGAATTTTTAGGTGATTGAGATATTTCAGAATCCCTTTCTATTTACCATCTATATCGTTCTGAGTATGGTCGTCAGTTTCTTTTTAACAAAAAAGATCGGTCAACTTCTATTCACGCTCCTAAATATCTCTTTTGTGCCCCTCTTACTTTTTTGGACTGGCGGGAGCGAAGAAAACTCAAAATATATTCCGGTCACAATATTAGTTTTTTCGGTCCTTCAGTGGCTCGCCATGCGGTTCTTTTCAAAATCATGGCGATGGATTCCCCTTCTTTTACCGGCTTTATTTTTAATAAGTTCGCGCATTTTACCTCACTTTTTATTTTCGGATTATGCAACGTGGTTTGGATCTTGGTCCGTTCCTGTACTTGCGCAGAGCGGACTGGCAAGAGTGATCGGAATTGTCGGGCTTTCTTACGTTTGTTTTCGAATGATTTTGACAGCCGTAGAAATCCAAGGTGAGCAATATCCCTTGCCCAGCCTTTGGCGATACCACTCTTA
>JBFWYS010000059.1:0-11909 GCA_050186175.1 Pseudobdellovibrionaceae bacterium | reverse complement strand
AGTTGGGTAGCAGCTGTAGTAGTTATATCCACAACCACCGCCGTAAAAATACCAGCTTGAAGAACCTGCATCACCATCAAGTTCAGTTCTGATTTGATCTTTAGGAACCGGAACGAACTTGTCTGACTTCACTAAGGCAAGCGCCTCTTCTTTTGAAGAAACGATTTTCTTATCGATTTTCAAAACTTCGATTTTTCCTGTTTTCTTTGCAACCTTCAATACGATAGTTCCATTGAGTTCAGGATTTTGTATATTGCTCATATCGCGATCAAGCTCGCCCGCTTGAACCGTAAGCCCAGTTACCAAAACGGCAGAAAATAAAAGACCTTTAAACATGTCCCCTCCTTGTGTGGTTTTCTCTCATTTGTAAGGGTCAGATACTCCCATGCCTCTGCAAGAGGCAAACATTTTAAATACTCGAGGAGATTTCTTCGCATTATGCCGCGTGTTATGTGGAAATTATTCAAGCGGGGTGATAGCACCCCTACGATGAAGATTACTTTTGAACCAATTGGAATTTTAGAAAGCTGTTACATCGATAAATTCGGCACCCCCAGGCAACCAGGTCTGGTAGCCGAAGCCACGGCTCGACTCAAAATCCGGAGCGACCTCCAACCCGAACAAGCGCTCGAGGGTCTCGAAGGCTTTTCGTATGTATGGTTGATCTGGGTATTCCATAAAAATTCAAACGCTCGTTACCACGCAAAAGTACATCCCCCACGTTACGATGGAAACGCAATCGGTACATTCGCCACACGCTCTCCACATAGACCCAATCCGATTGGCTTATCGTTGGTACAATTAATCAAAATCGAAAAGGATACTTTAATTCTAGGAGGAGTCGACCTTACGGATGGAACTCCAATTTTGGACATCAAACCTTATCTACCAGAGATCGAGTCAAAACCAGATGCAAGGGAAGGTTGGACGAACAAAGCTAAAAAACCAAATTTGCAGATCCATCTCTCAGAAACCGCGGAACAAACTCTGCAAAAATGGATCGAAAAAAGCGGAAGAAAAGAATTAAAAGATCTAATCCTACACACAATCAGACTCGATCCAAGACCACTCGTGTACAGAGGAGATCCAGATGAATCTCCATACAGAACAAACCATGCAATGAGAATTTTCGAAGGCGACGTCCATTTCAAATTCATCTCTGAGAATGAAGTCCAGATAACGGCGATTCTTTTGCCTTAGTACAGTTTTAAAAATTCACGGAATCCAAAAAAGATTTCAACTATAAATCTTGCAGATTTGCCAAAAACTATGTTCGAAATCGCTTAAAATGCTCTTTGCGAAGAGTGAATAAAGCCATACAGAATATGCATAAAAAGCGAGCATTCATTCTTTGACTTTATGCGTCCCCTTCGAATAAACCGAAACAAGACAGAATAAATTCGATGAGGGGGAGTTCATGAATCCAACTGTTTTAATGCCGGAAAGATCGATCAAAAGTGAGGCCGCTCACCCTACTTTGCGAAAAGTTCCTCAATTAAGTTTAATGAGTTACATCGAAGGATCTGAACTCGATCGTCAAAAATTTATCGACAATCTTTTTTCTGGAATGAAAGATTACGGATTTATTGTTCTTAAAGAACACCCGATTTCTAGTGAGCTTCTCAATCGAGCTTACGAACTCATCGAAGAATATTTTAATTTGCCGGTTGAGGCAAAAATGAAGTACGCCCTTCCCGACAACGGCTTCCAACGTGGTTATACTCCCTTCGGAAAAGAGCATGCTAAAAACGCAAAAGTTATGGACCTCAA
This sequence comes from Pseudobdellovibrionaceae bacterium, assembly GCA_050186175.1. Classification (GTDB taxonomy): domain Bacteria; phylum Bdellovibrionota; class Bdellovibrionia; order Bdellovibrionales; family Bdellovibrionaceae; genus JBFWYS01. The sequence continues at coordinate 10,139 of JBFWYS010000059.1, read as the reverse complement.
AGAGTTCTGGCATGTTGGACGGGAAATCAATAAAGATCATAAGTTCGCTGGTGTTTATCCGCAAAATCTTTGGCCGATGGAAGTTCCTGAGTTCCGAGCAGTTCTTTCTAAAATCTATGTAGCGCTTGAGCAGACCGGAAAAATTTTATTACAGGCAATGACGGGCCCACTTGATGTTCCATATGATTATTTTGATAAATTAACAGAAGATGGAAATTCAATTTTACGCCTTCTTCACTACCCACCGGTTCCAAAGGATGCAGACCCTCGTTGTTTGAGAGCGGCACCTCACGAAGATATTAACTTAATTACAATTTTAGTAAGCGCTACAACCTCTGGTCTTCAACTTAAAGATCGTGATGGCACTTGGATCGATATCGAAAGTGATCCAAATTCACTGATCGTTGATTCCGGAGATATGCTATCTCGAATTACTAACGAAGTGATTCCTTCGACTACTCACCAAGTTGTCAATGTTCAAACTGGAAAATCTCGCTACTCAATGCCTTTCTTTATGCATCCCAATCCAGAAGCTATGCTCTCTTGTTTGAATTCTTGCAAAGGAAACAAGGCTTTATACCCTGACATCTTGGCGCAAGAATTTTTGATGCAGCGATTGCGCGAGATCGGTTTGATCAAGTAACTAACCGGATATTGTTCAGCTAAACAAAATTACTTTTTTACAGTTGTGAAAATTTCTTTTCTACTCTAACGGGTTTTGGTCGTATACGATCGACTTCGAAATTCGCTAGGAGTTTTCATGAAGTCTTTTTTCTCAAACAAGATTGTTGTTTCTATTATGGTCATCACAGGAGTTCTTTTGAGCCTATTAGTTTCGAAGGCTGCGCTTGCAAGTCCAGGCCAAGCTTATTGGAGTCGCTCGGAAAAAGTATCGAGAACCCAGTTTCAAGGCATTCATGCTGAATCTAGCATCTTTGCGTGTCTCTCTGAAAACGGCGCTCGCTGGAATTTCACAATGGCTCGCGATGGCTTTGACTCGCTTTATGTTTCTACAAATAAACAGGAAGAGCCTTACTACACAGGATACCTAGCTGTGAATCGCAACGGAGTTTTTGGATCACTCGCAAAATATCAGAAGGAAACTTTTAACGACGAAAATAATTTCTGGGAAGAAGATGAACGCCGCTTTGGACGCATCCCTTGGACACGTGACGGACTCAAAACTCGTTACAATGTTGAGATGAGAAGTTACCAGAAGATTTATGTTTTGAAATTGAGCCGTGTGTTTAATCGCGCCGTTTTTTGGACTTGCGAAGTGAAGTGAAGACTCGCCTATGCAGCTGCTCTCTGGAACTATGAATATGTGGCCGTTCTGAGCAGCTCTTCTGCCTGCCATCGTAGCAGGCAGACCAAAAATTCTTCAATACGTAGAACCAAATACACAAAATTTTCGTAGAAGAGTATATTTAGCTCTGACGCCCAGGAAGGGCGGCAGAAAGGCTGCTCAGGACGGCCACATTACGAAGCTTGCTGAGAGCTGCCGTGTTCAAAGCAAAACTCTGCGAATCACACCGACTAAGACAACCGCTTCAAATTTTCTTTCATCAACTCCACTTGAATTTTATTCTGCGCAAGCATCGCGCGATCCGCTTCAACCACTTCTTCGGCCGCATTCTTCACGAAGTTTTCATTGTTAAGTCGACCCGACACCGCTGTGATGTCCTTTTCAAGTTTTTCGATATTCTTTGTGATTCTCTTAATCTCTTCGTCGAAATCCACGAGGCCTTCAAGAGGAATAACGACCTTAGCTGACATCCCGCCCGCGGCCACTGGAGAAACGGCACACTTATTAAGTGAACTGACCTCACCAATATCCAAAACCTCGAGTCTTGCTAGAGTCATAATGGCCGTTTTATTTGTGCCTAGAATTTTTTGAACAACATCATCTTGCGGGGCAATTTTAACTTTAATCTTTTCCGCTGGACTGATGCGATTCTCGCCCCGAATATTTCGGATGGCTGTAATCACTTCTTTTACGAGATCAATTTCAATCGCTGCTTGTTCACTTCCTACTGATAAAAAGGTTCTGTCATTTTGGCGAGTGGGAAATTGATCCGTGATGCACGCTTCGCCTCGGATTGGCAATTTTTGATAAAGCTCTTCGGAAATAAACGGAACAAATGGGTGAAGGAGACGCATAATTCTGTTTAGAACCTGTGCCATCACTAATTGAGTTGCCGCCTTTTCCTTTTCGTGTGTGCCATTAATGATTGGTTTTGAAAACTCGATGTACCAATCACAGAACTCATGCCATACAAACTCATACACAGCTGTCGCTGCATCTGAGAAACGGTGTTGTTCCAAAGCGTCTTCCATCTTTTGTTCAACTTGCGAAAGCTTGTAGATGATCCATTGGTCGTAAGTGCTGAGATCTGCTTTTTGCGGAACAGCTTTAACTCCATCAGCGGGAGCCTTAAAACCTTGAAGTGCTCCCAACGAAAAACGGGTCGCATTCCAGATTTTGTTCATAAAGTTTCTGTAACCTTCTAAACGCTGATCTGAGAATTTTAAATCTTTTCCGCCGGCGATAGAGGCCATCAAAGTAAATCGAAGCGCATCAGCACCGGATTTTTCGATGAGCTCTACAGGATCCACTGAGTTATTTAAACTCTTGGACATTTTTCTACCTTGAGAGTCGCGCACAATTCCGTGAACATAAACAGTTCTGAACGGAACATCTCTTTTAAATTCAAGGCCCATCATAATCATTCGGGCAACCCAGAAGAAGATAATGTCGTGACCCGTTATCAACATAGTTGTTGGATAAAATGTTTTAAGAGTCTCTGTCTCTTTTGGCCAACCCATCGTACTAAACGGCCATAAAGCGGAACTAAACCATGTATCCAAAACGTCTTCGTCTTGTTTTATTTTTTTACTTTGGCATTTTTCACATTCAGTCGGATCAGTTTCAGAAACTGTAACATGGTTGCAATCTTCGCAATACCACGCAGGAATTCGATGGCCCCACCACAATTGACGACTGATGCACCAGTCTTCGATGATCTCCATCCAGTGCAAATAAACCTTTGTCCAAGACTCAGGTTCGAATTTTAGAGTTCCGCTCTCAACCACACGCCTCGCTGGAATTGAAAGGGGCTCCATTTTCGCAAACCACTGCTCCGACAAGAAAGGCTCTACAACAGCTCCGCTTCTCGAGCAATGACCGACCGAATTTACGTGAGGCTCCTCAGCACGCAGCAAACCGAGAACTTTTAGATCTTCAATCACCTTCTTACGTGCGTCCGCAACCTTCATTCCCTGGTAAGGTCCGCCGTTTTCGTTGATTTCAGCTTTTTTAGTCAGAATATTGATCATCGGCAAATTATGCTTCTTACCGATTTTGTAATCGTTAAAGTCATGAGCCGGAGTAATTTTCACAACTCCCGAACCGAACTCTTTATCCACATAAGTATCCGAAATAATCGGGATCTCCCTATTTGTTAGAGGGAGTTTTAGAGTTTTACCAATCAAATGTTTGTATCTCTCATCTTCTGGATGAACACAAACGGCCGTATCTCCGAGCATTGTTTCGGGACGAGTTGTCGCCACCGTCAGAACACCTGAGCCATCCTTAAGGGGATAATCGATGTGATACAAAAATCCTTTGATCTGTTTATGTTCAACTTCTAAATCAGAAATCGCAGTCTCAAGTGGACCACTCCAGTTAACTAAACGAGTGCCTTTATAGATCAGATTCTTTTTATACAGAGTCGTAAACACTTTGCGAACAGAATGCGAAACTCCCTCGTCGAGAGTAAAAACAGCTCTGTCCCAATCACACGAATCGCCCAGCCTGCGCATTTGATTGTAAATGCGATCACCGTATTGGTGCTTCCAATCCCAAATTTTAGCTTCGAATTTTTCTCGACCCAACTGGTGACGAGTGAGGTTTTCGTTTTTCTTGATTTCTCTTTCGACAACAGACTGAGTTGCAATCCCAGCGTGATCAGTGCCTGGCAACCACATCGCATTGAAACCTGACATTCTCTTCCACCGAATCAACACGTCTTGAATCGTATGATCCAAAGCATGTCCGATGTGCAAAAATCCTGTGACGTTTGGAGGAGGCAGAATAATTGAGAACGGAGGTTTAGTTGATCTGTCTTCGGCTTTAAAATAACCAGACTTTTCCCACCATTGATAAATTCGACTTTCAACTTCTGCGGGAGTGTAACGATCCGAAAGTTGTTCTGACATTGTTTTCTCCTTAAGACTCCACTGATTCCGAGATCAGACCTTTGAGGCCTCCTCGAACCACATAGGTATTAATAAAACCGGCGGCTTCGACTTTAACAGCCATCTTCAAACTGCTTTTTTCATCTTCGCACAAAATCACGACGGGAGTTTGTGGAGACTGAAGATTACTTTGAATCTCTTTAATAAAGTTATCTTCGTTAATCGGAACGGCTTTTTTCTGAGGGCCCTCGAGAAGGTTTTTTAGCTCCTGAGAAAGGTTGTAAGAGTTCAAATCGACTCCCGCCAAAAAAATTAAATATGGAATCTGCCCGGAATGCAAATTGGAGAGCTGAAAATAACCAATTCTTCCTATTTTTTTAGACTCTTCGGTCTCAGTCTTGGTCTCAGTGTTTTTGCCCGCATCGGGTAAGTGTTTAAACATTGAAACTACAAGAATGAGTCCAGACAAAGCTAAAATTCCAGCAACCCAAAAAGGAGATTCCATCGATAAAGCCCCATATAAAAATCCACCTATTGCGGGACCAATGATTCTGCCGAGAGCAGACATACTTTGTGCAAATCCGAGTGTAACTCCCTGTTCTTTTTCGGAGGTCAGAAGACTGATACTTCCCAAAATTGAAGGATTTGTAAAACTAGTTCCAAACGCGAGAACTGTCATGCATACGGCTAGCGCCGGGAGAGAATGCGCAAATCCAATTCCCCCTAGACCAAAAGCCATAGCAGTGAGCCCCATTAGCAAGAATTTTTTTTCTCCCACTTTAGGCATCAATTTACGAATCAAATAACCCTGGGTGAAAACCGAAATGACTCCGATGTATACAAATCCAAAACTGACTTCTTTGAGACCCCAATTAAATAAATCCGCGACATACAGAACCAAAGTGGCTTCCATACAAGCCATCGCAAAAGTCGCCAAGAAAAATACTGACATCAACTTTCCGACCACCGGTTTCGCAAAGTTTTTTACAAAAAGCGACAGGCGCGATTCTTTTTTTGAGGGATGAGCTCTTTTTTCGAAACTCAAAGATTCTTTGAGATAAAACCAACCAAAAATAAAATTACACGCACATAGTCCCGCAACAAAATAAGGTGGTAAAGCGGGACCGCCCCACCAAGACAAAAACCCACCAATCGCGGGGCCGATGACAAATCCCAACCCAAAGGCAGCGCCAATCATGCCCATGCCTTTGGATCTTTCTTTAGGACCGGTAATATCAGAAATATACGCAGAGGCCGTCGAAATACTCGCGCCAAAAAAGCCCGCAAGAATTCGTGCGATAAAAAGCATGGTTAAATCTTTTGACCATGCAAAGATCAAATAACTGAGCCCCTCTCCCACCAAACAAAATAAAAGAATCGGTCTTCTTCCATGACGATCGCTGAGTTTTCCCCATAACGGTGCAAAGATAAATTGCATGAAAGAAAAAACGGCCATCAGTAGACCGACTTGTGTCGCCGAAGCGCCAAAATCGCGCCCCAACATTGGGATCAAAGGAATGATCATCCCAAAGCCGACAAGGTAAATGAAAACTGTAAAAAATATGATTATAAATTGTGGATTCAAAGTGGCCTCAATTTGTCATGCGAGAGTAAAATTGGCAATGTTTGTCCACGGTTCCTAAAAGATGAAAAACAGATAACGCCAGACGCCAAAGTGTTTTTTTTCGATATCAAAGATGACCTTCTTTTTGTTCCTCTGTGTAATAGAAAAAGCATGCTCGAAAGATTCAAATGTCTCTATGGATGGCTGGCAATAGCGGTCTGGGTTCCCTACGCTTCCGCGCAATCTGACTTTAAGCTCTATCGTCCCGGTCTACTAGAGATGAGGTCCAATTTTGAATACGTCAATGCCTCTGAAAATTTTGAATCAACAGGTTCTCGAACCACTTTGCCAAATGGCAACGGTATAACTGCTTACAATTTCGGGCTTGGAGGCCGCTGGGTGCAAGGTCGAAGTTGGGGGATTTTTGCAGATGCCCATTTTAATTCGGTCGAAAGCACCTCTGAGGTCCCGACAAATTCATCTGATGGGACCACTGGCACCGTGACTCGTACAAATTCAGAGCTCACGGATTTTGTTCTCGGAACTGACTACGCCGCATGGAATACTTTTGCAGAAATAATCCCCGAGCTTCAACTGAAAATTCCGATGACTTCAATTGACGAAAACACCGATCAAGTCATTGGGAGTGATGGAGATATGTCGATTCAAGCTCGTCTTCTTCTTAATAAAAGAACTTCATCACTCAGATATTTTGCATCTGCTGGGTTTAAGTACAGAGACAAAAATTACTCGATGCAAATCCCTTGGAATGCAGGCGCAGAAGCTAGCTTTGATTCAATAAGATTGGGAGCCTCTTTAAAAGGGCAAACTCCCCTTCAATCTCAAGAAGGTTCAACTCTCGCAGATACTCGAGAAAATACTTTACGCAGAGTGAATGGAAAAAGTTTTTTATATGGAGCAATCGCTCCCTACTCCATTTCAACTACCGCATGGGGCGGTTATGTTTTTGACTCTTCTTCTCTCAGAGGGGGAATCGCATTTCCCATTGTTGGAAGCAATGCTTCCGCCTCTATGAGCGTATTTTTGGAGTATGTGTATCGTTTTTCTTCAGGCACCACGGCTTCTTCGTCGTATGACCTTCAAGTGGAGAGCCCGACAGAACCGGAAGGTGGATTTCAAGAATCTACAAATGATGGCGTTGATCAATCTCTCTTTCAGAACTCTGTTCCGGCGTTTGAAGAAGAAAAAGTTAAGAAGGGACCGCCTATTGAGGTTCAGCTCAAGAAGAGAAAGCCGGTTAAGAAGAAGAAGAAGAGAAGGAGGTAATATATCCTCTGAAGCCTTTCTATTCTACATAGCCCGTCCGTCCTGAGAATCGAGGGCTTTGGCGCACCTCGAGCTCCCCTTCCTGACCGTCTTCCTGACGGTCAGGCCTATTTTAAAAAAAAAAATCCCCGAGAACCACGACTCGAAATATAAAAAAACCTAAGTCGAAGAAAGCGGAGAAACCTCAGTCGACCGAGCACTCATACTCGCCGCTCTCCCACTCGTCCCTTGAGTAATCCCTGTAGTCGCCGAAGGCGCAGGAGCATTCGTCGCCATAGAAATATTTGGCATTGCGGGATTCGGAATATATTTCTCTCCCTGCTCTAGTAATCCCAAATGCGCCTGAGCTAAGGCTTTAAGATTTGCTTCGAATTGGAGTCTTGTTTTTTTGAGATCTGAAATATCCTGATATATTTTTCGCAAAGACTCACGAGCATCTTTAACAAGCATTTCAGATTTTTGGTTCGCCTCTCCGATAATGAGCTTTGCTTCTCTTTCGGCGTCGGTGCGAATTTTTTCTGAAATTTGTGATGCAGTAGCGATTGTATTTTTTAGCATCTGATCACGCTCTTTGTAATCAAGAAGCATAAGTTCTTTTTCTCGAATCGCCTCACGGAGGGAGTTTCTCTCGCGAACTAGCTCCTCTAATTGGTCAGAAACTAATGACATAAATTCAGCAACTTCGTTCGCATCTAAACCCATCAACTTTTTAGAGAATGTTTTATGGGCGATATCGATAGGGGAAACTTTCATCATGCCTCCTTGGCAACTCCTTATAGAATAAGAAATTCCGGGAAGTCTCCGCAAGACCAATTGATAAGAAGATTTCAGACGCGTTTGATTATCGACCTTTAGCCAGTTCTTGGTTTCGGAGAGCCGCTTTTTCGAAACTGATTCGAAGAGCTCTTTCGATTTCAAGCTCTCTCATAGACTGAAGTCCAGCCTCGGTAACTCCTTTTTTCGAAGTCACCTTAGAAAGCAGATCTTCGAGAGAAGTGTCATGATTTTTATCAGCAAGCATAGCGGCCCCTAAAAAGGTCTGAACCGTCATCGCTCTCGCTTCTTCGGACTCGATGCCTCTTTCTTCAATCCACTCTTTCCAGTACTGCATAAGCTCAAAAACAAATCCTGTTCCTGAAGAACAAGAAATCATGAGGGCATCAAAAGCATCACCTTCTTCAAGCTTCACTACGTATCCGAGCGGACGCAGCAAATCGTCGATCATCGCTTCTGCACCTTGATCTTCATCGTTCATACAGTAACCCAAAACTCCCTTACGAATAAAAATGGGAGTATTCGGCATCACTCGAACAATACGGCTCTCTGGCAATAGTTTTTCGAGAGACGACAACCCGATTCCAGCGGCAAGACTCACGACGATTTGTTCGGGCCTAAAAGAAGAGGCGATTGGCTCGATCGCTGCAATCAGATCTTGCGGTTTCATAGCTAAGACTACAATGTGGCAGGCATCGATCAACGCCTCGTTATCCGGAGAAGCATTGATACTTAAGGTTTCAACAAGTTTTTGTAATTTTCCTGGAGTTCTATTGGTTGCATAAATCTGTTTTGCCGGAACAACGCCGCCTTCGACCAATCCGCGAACCATTGCCTGGGTCATGTTTCCGGATCCAATAAATCCAATTTTTTCGTGAGATATAACAGAACTCATAGAGTACAAGGCTCGCACAGACTAAGTCTACGATCAAGGAGACTCTCTTTCTCCGAAGTAGGCCGTGCCGACCCGAATCAAAGTGGCTCCTTCTTCTATGGCGACTTCGAAATCTCCCGTCGTTCCCATAGAGAGGTGAATAAAATAATTCTGCAGATGATCTGGCAGTAAAAATATGCATTTTGTTCTGAGTTCTCGTAGTTCTCTAAAATAGGGGCGCGAACTCTCGGGCGAGGGCCCTAGTGGAGGCAAGGACATCAATCCGCAAAATTTCAAATTCGGAAACTCCGCCGCTTTTGCGATAAGCTCCGCACATTGTTCCTTAGAAAGACCCGATTTGCTTTGTTCACCTGCCAAATTGACCTCAATTAAAATTTTCTGAATGAGATTTTTGTCTTTTGCCAGACGATCAAGAGCCTGTACCAGTTTTAGGGAGTCAACGGAGTGAATCAGTGAGAAATTTCCAACGACTTGTTTAGCCTTATTTGACTGCAAATGACCGATAAAATGCCATTCGATTGCAAGATCCGAGAGGACTGCTTTTTTTCCGTTCGCCTCTTGAAGGTAATTTTCTCCGAATACCTTCTGGCCTAAAAGCCAGGCCTCCTTAACTGCACTGCTTGGCTGAAGTTTTGAGACCGCAACCAGCTGAATTTCAGCTCTAGAGCGTTTCTTTTTGAGACAGGCATCAGAAATTCTCTTCTCGAGTTGAGTCACTCGCACAGGTAAATCACTCTTACGAAAATGAACTTGACTCATTTAGACATTTCCTCTGGGTCTATGCTATAATTAGGCATGGCAAGTATTCTGATCCTCGACACTGACGATAAAGTGGCTCTTACATTAGAGCAGTCTTTCAAGATTATCAAGGAAGACACAGGATCTCTATCGACCGTAACTCGCATTACTAAGCCTGAAGATTTGGCCAATGAGCTTCAGGGTGGCGCTTACGAAGTTTTATTCATCGATTACACAATGATGGATCAGTCTCCTGATAAATGGTTAGACAACTTTAGAAAAAAAACCGGCCGAAAGGACCTTCCGGTTGTAGTTACAGGCTTTGAAACAGAGTTGGCAAAAATTGCCAAATTTCTCGAGTGGGGATACGGGGACTATATAGTAAAACCACCAGACCGCCCACTTCTTCTCGAAAAAACGTTGTTACTTGCGACTGGAAAAAGAAGCGAAACTCGGCAGGTCTATACTCAAGCTACATCTCAACATGCAGACATTGCTGACAAAGGCACGATTGAAGAGCTGAGTGAATTCGAGTGCACAGTGAAAACTCATCGTGCTTATCAAATTGGTGATGTGATCACTCTTTATTCAAAAGTTTTCGGAGAAGACTTTAAAGAAGTCGGCGCAGTCCTCTGTAAGTGCACTAAGATAGTTCCGCATCCTTCTGAAAAGGGATCTAATCAC
>JBFWYS010000058.1:0-11947 GCA_050186175.1 Pseudobdellovibrionaceae bacterium | reverse complement strand
AGTTGAGCTTTACCAAAGACCGTAATTGGCATTTTCTCAGTAGGCATTTTAAATCCTCTCAAAAAGAAGCCATACGGTTTATCCAAAATCCGCTCAGCAATCAATCTTAGCCTACAGCATTGCGCGTTATGTTGATATCTAACGAAGGGCTCGACTTTAGAAGTGTTGGGAGGATGTTCGAATACACGAAACAGAAATCGAGCGTTATCCTAAACACACATACAATTTGTTGTTCGAGGTTTTATTGAAAAAGTTAATTGAACTCATTCACGGGGCGCAAAAATTTATTCTCTCTACGCATCGGCAATGCGATGGTGATGGTTTAGGCGCCGAGCTGGCACTTTTTTATGCTCTCAAAAAATTAAAAAAAGACGTGCACGTGATCAATATCGACAAAACACCTCGCAAATATCGATTTCTAAATCCGCACGCGCACATTCTTTATCTGGAAGAAGGAGGCTTCGAAATTCCTGAAGCTAAACTCGCCCTTGTTTTCGACACGAACGACAGCAGATTGGTGGAGCCTCTTTTTTCGCGATTGAGCGAACAAGGTACCCAAATTGTCTTTGTTGATCACCACCCCGCCCTCACTCATGGTCCAAAACCGACAACAGATTCTTGGATCGATGAAAAATGTGCAAGCACGGGAGAAATGACTTACCGATTGATTCGGGGATTAGGCGTTGAACTTGATCGAGATATTGCCCGATGTTTGTATACAAGTATTGCTTTCGATACTCAGTTCTATCGTTATATTCGAAACTCACCCGTATCTCATGAAATAACGGCCGAACTTTTGAAACACAATATCGATCCCGAAGACATAAACAGACATTTATTTAGCCATCAAACGGCTGGCAAGGTGGCATTTTTAGCAAAAGCTCTCGGGCAAATTGAGTTTTTTGACGAGGGCAAAACAGCCTTTCTCAAACTTTGCGATGAAGACCTCACGTATCATCAATTGGAACCGGATGAATCTCGAGATGTTATCGACATGCTGATGAATATCGAATCTCTAGAGGCAGCCGTTCTCTTTCGAGAGGACGCCCCTAATCATTACAAAATGAGTCTTCGCTCAAAAGGGAAATTAGAAATTTTAAGTATAGCAGAAAAACTGGGTGGCGGTGGTCACACTTATGCCGCCGGGGCTTTTGTGCGAGGCGAACTAGCACCCTTCAAACAAAGCATTCTTTCGGCTATTTCAAAAAAAATGAAAGATCTTAAATAAAGTCTAGAGTTATTCCAGGGCAAGAATTGTGTCAGCGATACCAGATCTGAACTAAGTACGATCGAGGCTAAATTCACTGTGCAATGTGGATGCAACGCTTGCCAAATGTTCTGGATCGATGACGGCGCTGATCTTGATTTCCGACGTCGTCACCAAATGAACGGGAACCTGTTGTTTTGCTAGGACTTTAAAAAAGCGGGCTGCAACTCCAGGATGATTACGCATTCCCATTCCTACAACAGAAACTTTCGCCATGTTTGGCATCACGGTCACCAGCACGTCCTTGCCTAAAGTTTCTTTTAAAACTTGCTCGGTCAGCGGAAGATCTTCTTTCGTCACCGAAAACGCTAGCCTTTGTCCTTCTTGTTGTTCGCTCTGTGTGATGATATCGACTACGATCCCTCGAGCCGCCAGACGATCAAATAGATCTGCTAAAAACTGAGGCCCCTGAGGAACTGGAAAGAGTTTGAAAACAAACGTATTTGCATCATGAGTAACAGAAGAGACAACAACTTGTTCCATAACTTCTCCTTCAGGGACGATCCAGGTTCCAGCCCTTGTTTCAAAAGTTGAGCGCAGATGAATTCGGATATTGTATTTAGCGGCCATTTCTACAGACCGAATATGTAAAACTTTAGATCCTAAAGCGGCCATTTCCATCATTTCATCGTACGGAATATACGAAAGCTCCTTGGCCCTTGGAACCAACCGCGGATCAGCCGTAAAAACTGCTGGGACATCTGTATAGATTTCGCACTCTCTTGCGCCAATCGCAGCTGCAATTGCAACAGCCGAAGTGTCTGAGCCCCCACGCCCAAGAGTGGTAATATTTAAACTCTCGTCTACGCCCTGAAATCCGGCGACCACAGGAACGATGTTTTTTTCTGTGAGATCCAACAACATTTGCCCGTTGATTTTTTGAATGCGGGCCTTCGAAGACGTGGAATCAGTTTGGATCCCAAGTTGATATCCCAAAAGCGGTTGTGCCTGAATTCCTTTTTTGTTGAGAGCAATAGCTAACAGGGCAATCGAAACCTGTTCGCCACTTGCAACCAACATGTCGTATGCGGGTCCTCGATATTGCGGATCGATTGTATCACCAAGGCCAATCAAACGATTTGTTTCTCCCGACATTGCAGAAGCCACGACAATCGGTTTTTGTCCCAATTTGATTTCTTCAGACAGACGAGCGGCCACATTTTCAATGCGCTCCAAAGTACCGACGGAGGTGCCACCATATTTTTTGACGATCACATTTGCAGGTGCAATTGGAGTATTCGCTCTAGGTTGTGATGGGGAAGTCGGCCTATTCATCGCTTGAAAACATAGTCGAATTGATTATTTTCGGCAATAGACCCTTCGGAGATTTTATTTTTCAAACAATATTTCAAAAAGCTCATCGATCGATAATAAAGGCTTCTAAAAGAAGAGGGAGTTTAATTGAGAACGAATAGATTCGTTATGACCATAGACATCCGTTGTAAATCTCATGACCCCATCGGCAGACAGGTGACTGGTCACTGGCAAAAGATAAACTTCCATCGGTGTTTTCAAAGTGACTGGAGTTTCTTTTTCAAGAACTTCACCCGGCTGAGTCACCGTGTTTTCGATGGCATATCGGTCCCAATTTGTCCCCGCTAGAAGATATTCGGCAAGTTCGATCGGTTTTTCAAGGCGCACGCAACCTGAACTCAAAATTCTATTTTCTTCGAAAAAGAGCTCTCTCTCTCCAGTGTCGTGCAAAAAGATGGCCTCTTTATTTGTTAAGGAAAATCGAACGACTCCGAGAGCATTAAAATAATTTGGCAACTGGCGAATGAAAAACCCGGAGTCTGCGGACTCTACCCTCCACCAATTGATGGAGTTGGGATCTAAGCGGCGGCGATAATCCGAACTCACGACGATGTAGTTATTTTCTTGAAAGTACTGATTCATTTGAGCGCGAGTCATATCCTGAATCAATGGGATTTTGTCTTCGATAAAGATTGTCTTTGGAACCGTCCAAAACGGATTGAAAACAACTTGATGAATTCGATCTACCATGGAAGGCGTTTTTCGTTTTACACGGCCATTGATTGTTTTAAAGTTAAAAACGACAGGGTTTGCTCGGCTGAAATCAACAAGAAGAAAACTTGAAAAAGCGAGATTCACGAAAATATATTTTGGTTTTGGCTCCTGAGGGAGCCAGCGGATTTTCTCAAGATCGGCGCGAACCTGCTCGATTCTCTGAATTAACGGTGTCTCTAAATACTTTTGAGTTGCCTTATTTGGCGAAAGAATTCCATCTGGATTACTTTTGTTCTGTCTCTGGATGTCATTGATGGCGGCAACGGTCTGCTCATCAAACCTTTCGTCCATCGAATCAATTGTAAATCCCAATGCCACTAGTCTCCGTTTTACCTTTACAACTACAGGCTGAGACATTTCAAACTTAAGCGCCTTTTTTATTTCGAGTTTTCCCCAAGGCTCTTCCATCTCCAGATTTCGCAAGCGAGACAACAGTTTTAAGAGCATTCGATAATCCGCAAATTTTGGAGCCACTGCAAAAATCAGCTGCTCCATAGAGCCTTTTGAATCAAACAACATTTTGCGCAGATTTTCGTCAGTGATTGTTTTCTTTGCGAAACGAATATCTGGACTTACTTTGGTTGGTATAAGGCGCCCTGAATAGATTTGGCGAGCGGTCATTTTATAGAGAGAAATGACGGTGGGCCGAAGCGCTTCGAGATCCTTGGCCATACGTAGTCGCTCGATCAACTGTTCTTCACTGGGGGTCAGATACAGACCGTGCTCAGGAACGACTCTCAAAATAAAATTCGCCATAAAAATGAGCTCTTGGGGAGTCACGTCGGCCCAAACTCGCGATTGGCTTTGTGCGAAGACAGGATTGTGGAGGGTTGCACCTAAAACAAAAACTGTTAAAAATCTTAGAATGGAACTTTGCATATTCGCTCTCCCTTTAAAATCCTTTGGTGTTTCTAGAGGGAATCAATCAGGCGAGCAATCCGCTTTTTCTGAAAAATTATAGACTCGAATAGATGTGGGAATGAGAGAAGGCGGAGTTTTATAAAGTGATTTTTAAGGAACTATTTACTCGATAAGTCTGCGCTAAGGGCGCGGAACTACAAAGTAAATTAATTTTGTTGAGTGATCTTGCGCACACTCTTAACTAACCACATTCGCAGAATCACAATTAACCAGTTCAATTATTTCCGCGAAGTCGAAAATCAATTATCTTCTGAACGTCGTGACGACAAGTTCCGCAGGCTGTGCTTGCCGATGTTAGTCGACTTACAGCCTCAGTTGTGTGAGCGCCGGCGACAATCGCAGCATCAACTTTTACGGCTGGGATCACTCGACAGTGGCAAAGTTCCTCATGTTGATAGGGATACTCCCACTGTCCTTTTGCTTTTAAAAAAACCTCACGAATCAGAATCTCTCCGTGTGAGTTCCCTTCAGGTACTGAAAGCGATTCCACAGTCTTTCCTGAAAGCAGCTTACGAACTTCACGAACTTGCTGCAAAAACTCCGTGCAACCCATGGCTCTTAATTTGAGTGGTGCGGAATCAGAAACTTCTAACTCCACCCAATCCCGACCTTTGAGTTCTGCGCGAAATGTTTTTGCCATTCAACTATTCTGACACATCCTCTCTTTTTTCTTCTATGAAAAAATGAAACTATGTCTCTTTATAAGATGGAGAACAGGACCTTTGAAAACGAGCAAATTTGATGAGTTGATTGTTGTTGGCTGGAGAGAATGGGTGCAAATTCCGGAACTCAATCTTTCCTCTATCAAGGTCAAGGTCGATACTGGCGCTAAGACCAGCGCACTTCACGCTAAAAACATTGAACCTTTTTTTGAAAAAGGAATTCAGTGGGTGAAATTTGAAGTCTTCCCTTTTCAACATGACAAAGAACATCAAGTAAAGTGTATCGCTCGGGTCGTCGATCGACGTTTTGTATCCGACTCCGGAGGCCACCGTGAAAAACGTTATGTGATTCGCAGCCACCTGGTTCTCGGTAAATATATTTTGCCCTGTGAAATTACCTTAACAAATCGAGAATCAATGCAATTTAGAATGCTTCTTGGGAGAGAAGCATTAGAGAATCGAATGCTTGTAGATACCGGAAAATCTTTTCTTTGGGGAAAACCTGAACTCGAAGTTTCAAAGCAGAGCAAAGGGAAATCTCACCACATCCATCGTCACCCTCATCAGCCTAAAGGAAAATTTAAATGAAGCTCGCTCTTCTCTCTCGAAAAAAAAGTCTGTATTCCTCGCGACGATTGCTCGAAGCTGCTGAGCAAAGAGGACATTCCATTCACACCATGGATCCGCTTCGCTGTTATATGAATATTTCATCGGGAAATCCCTCGATCCATTATCGCGGCGAAAAACTTGAGAACTTCGACGCTGTCATCCCGCGTATTGGAGCCTCCGTCACTTTTTACGGAACAGCCGTCGTTCGCCAGTTTGAGATGATGGGGGTCTATCCGCTCAACGAATCGCAATCAATCAGTCGCTCGCGCGACAAACTCAGATGTTTGCAAATTCTCTCACGCGAAGGCGTTGGCATGCCGCTCACTTCATTCGGAAACATGATCGATGACACCGAAGATATGTTGAAAATGGTAAAAGGAACTCCGGTCGTGATCAAACTCCTCGAAGGCGCTCAAGGGATGGGAGTCGTCCTCGCTGAAACAAAAAGTGCAGCCGAGAGCGTGATCGATGCCTTTCGAAATTTAAAAGCGCATTTTTTAGTGCAAGAATTTATTTCTGAGGCTCGAGGGCAAGATATTCGTTGTTTTGTGATCGGCCATGAGGTCGTCGGCGCTATTATGAGAACGGCTAAAGATGGAGAGTTCAGAGCGAATCTTCACCAAGGAGGATCTGCGGTTGCCATCGATGTCACGGAAGCTGAAAGAGCGATTGCAATTAAAGCCGCATCAACTTTGGGGCTCAATGTCGCCGGTGTTGATATTTTACGCTCCAACCGTGGCCCGCTGATCTTAGAAGTGAACTCATCGCCCGGACTTGAAGGCATCGAAAAAGCGACTGGTATCGACATCGGAGGAAAAATCATGGAGTTCATTGAAACAAACGCGGCGCCTGGAAAAACAGCCACACGGGGAAGAGGATGATCCGGATTCATCGGGTTCACGCTCTCAAGGATAATTTAGTTTGGGTTGTGACGGATGAGGTTTCCAAAATAGCATTGGTCGTTGACCCTTCTGAAGCAGAGCCCGTCCATAAATTTTTAAAAAATACAGATTATAAATTGCAATACATTCTTAATACTCACCATCATCATGACCACATTGGTGGAAATCAGGAACTGTGCGATTCGTGGGGAGCCCATATTTATGCACCCCTAAAAAATAAAAACGAAATTCCGGGAGCCACTCATTTTGTAAAAGAAGGAGACGTCCTCAAACTAGGTTGGATTGAATTAGAGGTGTTCGAAATTCCGGGCCACACCCTAGGACATGTAGCCTACTACGCAAAAAAGGAAAATCTTCTTTTTTGCGGCGACACTCTCTTCTCAATTGGCTGTGGAAAATTGTTTGAGGGAACTCCAGAAATGATGTGGACAACTCTGAAAAAGATCCGTGAACTTCCTTCTGAAACCGAAGTTTTTTGCGGTCACGAGTACACACTCAAAAATTTGGAATTTGCTTTAAGTCTCACTCCTAACAACATGAAATTGCTAGATTTCAAAAGTGAGAGCATTTTGCGCCTGGAAACGGAAGGCTGCACACTTCCCTCTCTCTTGGCGATTGAAAAAAGACTCAATCCTTTTTTGCGAGCAGATGAAGCCCAATTCGCTGAAGAATTTGGACTCGCAGCGGAGTCCCCTGAATTCGTTTTTAAAACTCTTCGAAAAATGAAAGACAGCTTTTAAGCACCCATTAAATTCTGGACAATCCGTAGAAAACCCAAGACCATTAAACAGTTACTAGCATTTTGTAATGCTTCATCGGAGGGCTCATGAAACAGATATTGCTCTTTTCCGCTTTGCTATTAGCGACTTCAATATCAAATGCACAAACTTTTAAAGTGAAAAAGGCCAAGGGCAAACAGGCGATTATAGAAATGAGCGCTCCGGGAGCTTTTAGCGTGGGCGAAAGTTACACTGTAGGCGGCGAAAGTGGCGGCGATGAGTCTTCGGGAGAGATGATGACGGGCCCGGGGGGGCGAACCCGCACAATCGCAGGTCAATTCGGCTTCTCAAATATTTCTGTAGATGGGGGCGAAGCGACCACAGCCCTGGATTTTCGGGGTAAATATGGGTGGAACCTGGGACAATATGAAGGGGGACCAAGTGCTAGTTACTTCATGTCGAGCAACGCTGGCACCCAATTGACCAGGTTTGGCGTGGGTGGTTTTTTTGACTATAATTTTGGAACCAATAAGAATGTCTCAAGCATTTATGGATTGGGCGCAGATTTCCAGTATAAGAGTGAACAACCGGATGGAGGAGATGCTGTTTCCTGGAATGAAATGCTCGTGGGCGCCTTCGGGAAGTACTTTGCTCTCGGAACTCCGACGGCGATCCGATTCGACCTGGCTTACCAATACTATAAGTACGAAAGAGTCACCAAATCAGGATTCGTTATTCTTGGTGGATTGCAAACTTACTTCTAAAGCTGATTGTATTTTTTGTTAGAGCCCTTGGCTTTGCTAACAGGATATTTTTTGGCATTTTTTTTAATTTTTTTTAAAAGAGCTCGCTTCAGATCTACATCTGTTGTCGAAGCGAGTCGCAAAATAAAAAAGAAAACATCTGCGAGTTCCTCTTCGTATCGAATCCGAAATTCTGTTTCTTTGAGAAGCGCAGCCACATCGCTCAGATTTTTAAAACGAAAGAGATCCAAAAGTTCACCCGCTTCTGTGGAAACTCCAATGGCAAGATCTTTAGGATTATGAAATTGATCCCAATCTCTTTTTTGACAGAACTTGCCGATGAAAGCAGCCAGTTCATTTAGTTCAGAAGTTTTTGCACGGGCCATATTTTTAAAATTCCTTCAAGGTTTTCGCGAGAGCTTCAACGGACAACCAGGCTCTTTCAAAATCTGATTTTTCACTAGAACCCAAAAAATCACCAACTACAAATCCCAGGGGTCTTCCAGAAAACTGAATATAGTTTTCTGGAAGCGTTTTTTTTACTCGCGCATGCGGCCATTTTTCAATGCCACAGTTCCCGAGCTTCACCTCCGAAAACAAATTGGCTATTTCAGCGGTCATTTCTTCTAAAGACATGTCATAGTATTGAGAGCAAAGTTCATGATTCAACTCGACCATAATTGTCGTAATCGGTTTTCGAGTTTTAAAGTCAAAGCTACGAAACAAGTGGGAAAAATTTTTTTTAATCTTTTCGGCGCCTTCTAAATCACACTCTCCCCAAAAAGTCAGACTCTTCTCGTAGCTAGCCTGAGAAAGCTTTTCTAGAATATCTCCGGGGACAAGATTTCCGATCAAAGGCAAAGCCTGCGGTGCAGGTGTCGCTAAAATCAAGGTCGACCCACGAAACAAATGTCCTTTGTCGGTTATCAGATCCCATTTTGAATTCGAAGTTTGAATTGTCGAAATATTTTCACGAACGGAAAGAGGAATCCCACGAAGTAAAAACTGAATTATATTTGTGGCCGGAGTTTGCAGATAGAAGACATTGTCATCGTCAGACCACTCAATCAGTTTTTCATCGATTATCGCCTCAAACCATGGACTACTCAAAATATCTTTGGCTGTAAAACTATTTATTCCACTGCTAAAATTCTGAATCGTATCTTCGGACTTGCCGAGCCTTTTACTCGCAATACGCCCCCCGACTTGCCTGCTTTTTTCGATCACATGAACGTTCTTGCCTCGCTCAAACAAATGACGGGCCAAGAGGCTTCCTGAAATTCCACTTCCTAAAATCAAATACTCCGCTTGTACCAATTCTTCACCCTAAGCTTTTTGAAAAATCTCGATGACATTTCCTGACGGATCTTCACATAAAATCTGCGAACCACCAGGTCCCTTAACGATTTCATTTCTAAAAGCTATATTTTGTTTTCTTAAGTTCTGAACAAGACTCTCAATATTTTCAACCTGAAGAACAAAACGATTCCATCCTCCGGGGGTTGGCTTCTTACCGTCTGGCATTGGCTGCGCAGCTGACGACATCGGGCCCGCAAGCCATAAGGTTAGATCTTCTTTTTTTACAATTGCCATGGCCGGACCAAACTTTTGCTCTAACTGAAATCCTAAAAATTCGGTATAAAACTGAACACTTTTATCAACATCCTGAACTAAATAACGAACTGAAGCCATAATCTCTCCCCTCCTAAAATAAGATTCCAAGCTGAAGTTTAAAAAATGCCATTCGCGGAAAAACTGAAATCACATTCAACGCGTGTTTCATATTATCTCGGTCATTTTTGTCTGTTGCATAGTCTAAAAATTTAGATTCTTTCTTTAAAGTCATTAAAGGCTGCGACCATGAGATCCAATCGACACCAAATGTGATGTTTTTATTAAAAGTCCATCGATCACCCTCTTTTAAAATGCATCCTCAATGTCTTTGACTTCCATTTCATCGTATCTTCCCCCCCCAAATTAAAGCCACCAAAAACAGAGAGCTGCAATCAAGGTAGGGATGAGAGCACTCTTAAACAAGAGCGCAGCACTGATGCCATCAGGACCAAATGAAGAATTAAGCGTACTGTATCCCGCGGGATTGGGTGCGTTTGCAATCACCGTGAGTCCACCACCGACAACACTGCCCGCGACAAGGGCATACTTTGAAATATCTGAGAGGCCCTCCACTTGGCTCCCCAAATAGGTTATTGCTGCGTTGTCAGTAAAGGCCGTTAGAGACATAGCTCCAAAGTAAAGCGGAAGTGCTGTTAAACGCCTTAAAATAGGTTCTAACCACCAGCTTTGATAACCACCTAATATCACCAATCCACCGAGGAAAAAACCAACCAAGAGTGCTTCTCTTATTCTTAAATCATTCTGATACTCTTTTGTTACCGAGGCCACTCCCAAGAAAAGCAAAAATACTCCGACAAATAAGATCATATAATGGGATGATACGACTATTGCCAAAAGTATGAAAAGGTGAAGAATTGTAACCCAAAGAGGCGAACCGCCAACTTTTTTTGAGATCTTGTTTGTTTTAACTTCAGCAATCTCTTTGCGAAACCGGTAGGCGACAAATAATGTGGAAACCGCAATTGCAATAACGGCCTTCCATCCAAAATTTGAAAACATAAATGCAAGGTCCCAGTTCCATTTCGGAGCGACCATCAAAACCGGTGGTGCCGCATAGGGTGTTAATGTTCCTCCGATGGACACATTAACAAACAACAAGCCCAAAGTTGCATATCGAAGTCGATCTGAAATATTTTTGTCATAATAACTTTTCAATAAAATCAAAGCTGTAACTGTCATTGCGGCAGGTTCAGTAATAAAACTTCCTAAAATTGGACCCACTGTCAATGCTGAAATGTAAAAGCCTAAAGAACTATTGAGGGGCAAAACCCTGCCAAAAAATCGAATGATCCTTTCACTTAGTTCTAAGATAGGTTTTGAAGCACACACCGCCATAATAACAAAAACGAACATCGGCTCTGTAAAATTGCGGCCTTCGAGGTAGGTAATTGCAGGTGCCGTTCCTGCGGCAATCATAAAAAATAGAATAAAAATGCCAGCCCAAATTCCAAAAACAACTTCGACCTCACCAAGAAGGTGAAAAAGATTTTCTCCAACTGATCCCTCGGGGTATCTATGAGACAAATTTAGAAAAAAATTGACTGAAAACGTATGTAAAACTGCGAGTGCAAAACAAACTGTTGCAACATATTGAACAATGGGTTGATCTATCACACGACTCTCCATTCAGGCTCATCATTTTCATTTTCACGCACGAGATGTCGAATAATCGCATCAAAGCCATTTTTATGATGCATCCTTTGCCTAAAATAGCTTGGTCCTTTTGCGATCACCGAATCTAAAAATTCAATAAAGGAATTATATCCATTACTTTGCCAAATAGCTCCTGCCGAATCACGAATCTCGCGCCAAACTTCTAAGAACGGCACAGATGTCCCTTGAAGATCTTTGATAAGATCACATTGCACTCCGTGACGAGATGCTCGCCATTTGTTTTCTCGCAAAATCCACTCTGGCGGGGGAGAAAATTTTCTTCCCTTTTTTAATTCCACATCAATAAAGAGAGCTAAACCATGAATGAGAGCAACCAATGCTTCCACTTCCTTGATGGTAGGTGGACAATCGGCAATTCTAATTTCAATAGTTCCGTATTCAATATTTGGTCTAATGTCCCACCACAAATCTTTAAGGGATGTAATAGACTTGGAAAACATTAAACGATCAATAAGATCTTCAAACTCAGTCCAACTATTTAGAAGGCATGGATGTCCTCCCGTTGGGATCGCCTCAAAAAAAGTAATTCGACTTGAAGCGAGCCCTGTATCATCTCGATGCCAATAAGGAGAACTTGCAGAGATTGCCAACAACACTGGAAGGTAGTGACAAAGAGCGTTGTTCATTAGAATAGCGTGCTCTCCATCTCTCATTCCAATATGAACATGCATTCCAAAAATCTGAAGTCGACGAGTAATCCATTTATTTCTATCGACAAGAGTAAAGTAACGACCCGATGGGGTGAGTAGTCGCTCAGAATAGTGAGCGAAAGGATGGGTTCCAGCCA
>JBFWYS010000057.1:0-11932 GCA_050186175.1 Pseudobdellovibrionaceae bacterium | reverse complement strand
TCTTTAACAGAAACGATTTCCGCAACTGCTTTGATTGTGACTATCCCACGACCTTTTTTGTAAGCCTGAAGAATTCCTTCTTTCCCCGCAATAATACCTGCAGATGGAAAGTCAGGCCCCGGAATTTTTTTAATCAAATCATCAATTGAGATCTCTGGATTTTTAATAAGCTCGATACAGCCATCAAGAACTTCACCCAAGTTATGTGGCGGAATATTTGTAGCCATACCAACTGCGATACCCGTACTTCCGTTCACCAAAAGGTTAGGAAATTTAGCAGGCAAAACATGAGGAATTTCTAAAGAGTCATCATAGTTAGGACCAAAAGTGACGGTTTCTTTTTCGATGTCCGCGAGCAGCTCTTCTGCAAGACGAGTCATTCTGACTTCGGTATAACGTTGCGCCGCTGGATTATCTCCATCGATAGATCCAAAGTTTCCTTGTCCGTCGATAAGCGGGTAGCGCAAAGAAAAATCCTGAGCCATACGAACCATCGAATCGTAAACGGCTGTATCACCATGCGGATGGTATTTACCGATCACGTCTCCGACAACACGGGCTGATTTTTTATACGGTTTATCGTGAGTATTGTTCAATTCGCTTTGAGCAAATAGAATTCTCCTGTGAACGGGTTTTAATCCATCACGAACATCAGGGAGGGCTCGGCCCACAATTACGCTCATCGAATATTGCAAGTATGCATCGCGCATTTCTTTATTAATATCGACGACTGTTACATCTTTACTCGGTTGTACTGGATTCATTTTTAATCCTCAAAAATTTCAACAAAAATTAAACGTCTAGCTCTCGAACCATCAATGCATTGTCATTGATGAATTTTCTACGCGGTTCAACTTGTTCACCCATCAAGATACTAAATGTCTCATCTGCCGACACCGCATCTGCAACATTCACCTGAAGCAAGTGCCTGTTTTCAGGATTCAAAGTTGTTTCCCATAGTTGTTCTGGATTCATCTCTCCCAGTCCTTTGTAACGTTGGATATAGAATCCTTTTTTACTCGTTTCCAATACGTGATCATGGAACGATTGATAATCTTCAAACGAATGTTCGTTCTCACCCATTTTTATTTTAATCGGCAACAAACTGATCGACTGAATTTGTTTCCAGAGGTTCAATAACTCAATCCACTCCGGAGACTGAGCTGTCATCGGTCCCAAATGGGTCGTCACTCGATCTGCATAGCGAGTCGAATGAATATCGATTGTTACTTTGCCCGAAATATCTTCACCCACCGTGGTTTCAAATTCAGAAATTCCAAATGTTGGATTTGCATGAATGTACGCTGTTAAATCTTTCGTTGTGGATTCAGCTGTGGATCTCGAGGATAAAATATCTCCAAGACCTTTTGTTTTACTGATCAAGAACATCAAAACATCTGGATCATATTTTTTACCAAGAGTTTTACGAAGCGATCCGAATCTTTGAATATTTAGAATCATTTTGCGCAAATCATCTTCTTTGAAATCTGTTTTTTTACTAAGAACTTCGAAAGACTGAAGACCTGTTTTTAATAAATACTCGGTCAAAGCATGTTCATCTTTCAAATAAGTTTCAGATTGACCTTTTTTTGCTCGATACAAAGGTGGTTGAGCGATATACACGTAGCCTTTTTCCAAGATCTCAGGCATTTGACGGTAGAAGAACGTGAGAAGAAGTGTGCGAATATGTGATCCATCCACATCGGCATCGGTCATGATAATAATTTTGTGATACCGAATTTTTTCTGGATTCACATTTTCTTTGCCAATTCCAGTTCCGAGCGCGGAAACCATCATTCGAATTTCTTCGTTGGAAAGCATTTTATCAAAGCGAGCTTTTTCAACGTTTAGGATTTTACCTTTCAGTGGCAAAACTGCTTGTGTCTTTCGATCACGCGCCTGTTTTGCCGATCCTCCGGCCGAGTCTCCCTCCACCAGGTACAATTCGCAGAGAGCTGGATCTTTTTCTTGGCAATCTGCCATTTTCCCTGGAAGAGATCCGCCATCAAGAGCAGTCTTACGACGAGTCAAATCTCTTGCTTTTCTTGCAGCATCGCGAGCTCTTGCCGCCTCAACACATTTCGAAACGATTGTTTTAGCCGCACTTGGATTTCTGTCGAACCAGTCAGCCAATTTGTCGTTAACAAGAGATTCAACAATCCCTTTTACTTCTGCATTTCCGAGTTTTGTTTTTGTTTGTCCTTCGAATTGAGGCTCACGAACTTTTACGCTAATTACCGCCGCAAGTCCTTCACGAATATCTTCACCCTCAAGGGAAGTTTTTAGATCTTTAATTAGGTTTTTAGCAGCAGCGTATGAATTCGTAGTTCTTGTGAGAGCTCCACGAAACCCGACTAGATGTGTCCCGCCTTCAATGGTATTGATGTTGTTGCAATACGTGTAAATAGATTCCGAATAAGAATCGTTCCACTGCATGGCAATTTCGATTTCGACTTCCTCTTTTTCTCCTTTAAAGAAAATCACGTCGCCATGAACTGCTTTTTTAGATTCGTTCATGAAACCAATAAACTCAGCCAACCCATTCGCAAATTGAAATTCAACTTTTTTACCAATGCGCTCGTCAGTGAGGATAAAATGAAGGCCCGCATTTAAGAATGCTAGCTCGCGAAAACGATTTGCGAGTGTATTAAAGTCGTAGGTAATCGTAGCGTCCTTAAAAATATCACGATCAGGTTTAAAATTGACGATTGTTCCCGTGCGATCTGTTGTTCCAATCTTTTCTACATCTCCTTGTGGAATACCCCGTGCATAATTCTGTTTATAGATACTTCCATCACGATGAACTTCAACTGAGCATCGAATTGAAAGTGCATTTACGACAGAAGCTCCCACTCCATGAAGACCCCCAGAAACTTTGTACGTAGACCCATCGAATTTTCCGCCAGCATGAAGAACTGTGTACACGACTTCGAGAGCCGATTTGCCTGTAGCATGTTTTGAAACTGGAATTCCACGTCCATCATCTTCGACAGTGATTGATTCATCAGCATTAATAGAAATTTTGATATGCTTACAAAACCCAGCCAATGCTTCATCCACGGCATTATCAACAATTTCGTAAACTAAGTGATGATACCCACGAATACTGGTATCACCGATGTACATTCCGGGACGTTTTCTAACCGCCTCGAGACCTTCTAAAACCTGAATTGAATCTGCATCATATTTTTTTTCGGGAACCGCATTCACGACTTGATCAGACACTTACATTTCCTTCGTTGATCTTTATTACTGCCATCTGGCCTGTCCCACTCGAGGTGGAAGTCTCCGTGGCCGAAAGTGCTCGCGGTAAACTTAAATCCGTCGTGGTGATAAAGATCTGACCCTCTACTTGCGAAAGAAATTCGATCAGGCGATTTCTCTTATTTTCATCAAGCTCAGAGAGCACATCATCTAACATCAATACGGGATAAATTCCGTGAACCGTCCTATGATACACGATCTGAGCCATTTTGAAAGATAATATCAGAGCTCTTTGCTGCCCCTGCGAACAGAAAATTCTCGAGTCATTTTGGTTATATAAAAACTTGACGTCATGCTTCTGAGGACCTACTAAACTGGCTCCAGAATCAAGCTCTGCATCACGCAATTGTTGGATACGTTTTTGTAGCGCATCAATCACCATTTTTTGGTCCCAAGAAATCGCATTTTGATCGCTAATCACGTATTCCACGGAGATATCCACAGAATTTTGGTTGATAAAGCTCATCGCTTTGGAAAATTCCGGGAGGATTTGACGAAGTGCAAAGATCCTTGCGTTACAGAGATCCCCCGCCAATTTGAGATATGAGGGCTCTAAAGCCTCGAGCAAAGCCATTGTTTGGTGTTTTGTGGCCAAACCCTCAGCATGGTTCTTCAAAAGCCTATTACGGGTTCTCAGCGCTTTTTTGAATTCTGCAATTAAGTCCACGTTTGCTGATGAAAAATTCATCAGCAACTCATCAAGAAGGATTCGCCTTTGTTCTGAACCTTCCTTGATACTTGATAAACTTTCTGGACTAAAAAGAACATTTCCAAATTTTTGAGCGATCTTTGTCGTCGCTACTTTTTTTTCGTTAATCGAGTGAGTTTTTCGACTTCCTTCGAGAGTTATAGACAAATCGTAAAGTAAATCTTTTTCTTTCGCTCTCGCGTTTACCATTGAAGCTTGAGATCCCAAGCGAATCAAGTTTACATTTTGTCCGTAACGAAAAGTTGTACCTCTGGTGAGAAAGTAAAGAGCTTCCAGAAAATTAGTTTTACCCTGACCATTAGCTCCTAAAAAAACATTGAGGCCCGTAGAAAAATCAACTCGGACCTCTTTGAAATTGCGAAAATTTTTAAGTTCCGCAGATAGAAAATGCATGCGGACAACCTACAATCAGATTCTCATTGGCATAATGACACAAGTGTAATTTTTGTCGTTCTGCGGACGTACAAGTCCCGGCGACAACTGGTCATTGAGTTCAAGTTCAATTGTTTCATCGTGAATCGAATTTAAAATGTCAGTGATGTACTTTGCATTGAAACCAATTTTTAAATCGCCACCCTTATAGTCGATTTCGATTTCATCTTTGGCGTCTCCAAGCTCTGGATTGTTAGAGCTTATTTCCATTTTTCCGTTCGATAAAAGCAAAGTTACGCCTTTAGATTTTTGATTCGCTACGGGGGAAACTCTTTTGAGTGACGTGAGGAAAGCCTCTCTATCTACAGACACTTTGCGAGATAAATTTGCAGGAATAAGTTGCTGATAGTTTGGATATTTTCCTTCGATCAAACGAATCATCAAAACTGTTGAAGAATGGCGAACGATAAGTTGACTGCCTTCAATGGCCATTTCAAATTCGCCATCGAGCGATTCGACAAGTTTTTTAATTTCGTGAAGACCTTTACGGGGAATAATAACTCCCGCAGAATCTTTGAGAGCCGTCATTCCTTCGTCAGTTGCCTTTTCTATTAAACTCAAACGATGTCCATCGGTAGCAACCATTCTGAAGAATGATTGTTCTCGCTGTACGGCTGTTTGGCCGTTGTCCTTTTTATTAAATCTCTCGAAGTAAACACCGTTTAAATGGTAACGAGTCTCATCTGTCGACACTGAATAGATAGTTTTGTCGATCATGTC
Source organism: Pseudobdellovibrionaceae bacterium (assembly GCA_050186175.1). GTDB lineage: Bacteria > Bdellovibrionota > Bdellovibrionia > Bdellovibrionales > Bdellovibrionaceae > JBFWYS01. The sequence continues at coordinate 6,807 of JBFWYS010000057.1, read as the reverse complement.
TTGTAAAACATTTGATTCCAGTTTTAGAAAGTCATGTCCGGTATAAGTTGGGAATACAGGATATTCTTCAGCACTGATTCCAACAATTTTAGAATTATATTTGTTTTGAGAAATCTCAAGCCAGTTATTTTCTCTTTTCGTTAACTTAATTGGTCCATCAGAAAGCTCTTTAATAATATCGAAAAGATTTTTTGTATTCACAGCAACTTTTCCAGGAGTTAAAACTTTTGCGGGAGCTTCGTCGGTTAGACTCACTTCTAAATCCGTTGCAAAGACTCGAACTGTTTTTCCTTCTGCTTGCAAAAGAACGTTTACTAGAACCGGCATTGTATTTCTTTTTTCTACAATGTTTTGAGTCTTGCCAATTAAACTCATCAAATCTTTTTTATCGATTTCTAATTTCATAATGGCCTCTTTCGTACATTTCGAAGGTTTCTTATAAAGCTCTATTACGCTTAACTTAACAATCTCTTTTTTATTCTAAATCTAGGCTCTTATACATTAATTACCTATTAATAAAATACTAGTAGTAGTAGTAGTAGTGTGGATAACTGCCAGTTCTATTTAACTATCTGAAATTACTTAACTTAACACCTGCAAATGGCACTTCGCTTCCAAATATAAGTGAACTCATTGAGTGGGGAAAAAGCCTTCCCCCAAAAAGTTGCACACATCTTTCCACAGGCTTATCCACAAGCCCCATTCACACCCCTGTGATAGTGTTGATTCTGCCGACTAACTCGTCATAATCTTTACGAAAATCTAAATCTGATTGCTGTAGAGATTCAACCCGAGCAATCGCATTTAGAACAGTTGTGTGATCGCGACCTCCAAAAGCACGTCCGATATCTACAAGAGATTTATCTAAAACCTTCTTAATAAGGTACATCGCCATTTGTCTGGGGATGACAACTGTCTTAGTTCTTGAAGCGGATTTGAGATCAGTGAGTTTGACCTGATATTTTTCGCAGACTAACTTTTGGATTTCATCGAGAGTAATCACCGTGTGGTGATCGTGAGTAGCCAAAACCTTTTTAGCATTTTCTAGGCTTGGGTGTAAGCCCTGTAGTTCACAGTACATTTTAAATTTATTTAGATTTCCCTCTAGCTCACGAATAGATCTTTTGGATATCCGCGCGATGTAGGTGATCACGTCTTCTTGGATACGCAATTGCAATCTTTCAGCTTTATAACGCAAGATTGCCAATCGAGTTTCTATGTCAGGCATTTGGATATCCGCGATTAATCCCCACTCAAGTCTTGAACGGATTCGATCTTCAAGACCAGTGATATCTTTTGGCATACGGTCAGAAGCTACAACAACCTGCTTTTTCTGTGCGAAAAAGTGGTTTAAAGTGTGGAAAAACTCATCCTGAGTGGACTCACCCTTAAGAAATTGGATGTCATCTACCAACAAGACGTCGCTTTTTTCTCGATATCTAGCTTTAAACTTCTCCATTTCGTTTCGGCGGATGGAAGAAACGCATTCATTTAGAAAAGTTTCGGCTGTTAAATAATTAATTCTTAAGTGTGGAGAATTTTTACGGATTTCATTTCCTACGGCATGTAAAAGATGAGTTTTACCCATTCCCACTGGTCCACATATAAAAAGAGGATTGTAGCCCTCAGCTCCTGGATTTCTAGCAACATTATAAGAAGCAGCATGCGCAAACTCATTGTTACGACCGACAACGAAAGTTTCGAAAGTATGGTCTTCTCTCAAGAACTTAGGAGGTATAAAGTTTGGAGTTGTTTCGTTTGGTTGTGGAAAACCGCCAGGTGTAACTGGTGTTGAAGGGGTTTTCGTAGAGGCCATCATCGCTTCTTCAATTGCATTTGGACTATCTGGAGCTACTTGCTGAGATTGGCCCGTGACAGATAACTCGATTTGAAAGGGCCTTGTATAAATAGCAGTAATTTCAGAGCAAATTTGATTTAAAAAATTATTTGAAATCCAATAGCGATGAAGTTCAGAGGGAACCCCTAAGCACAATCGTGAAGTAGGCCCGGTATCATCGGTGGATAAATATTCGACCGGCGCCAGCCACGTATCAAGCAACTTATTGTTTTGATTGCGGCTTTTAAGATTTGTCTTAACTTGGCCCCAAAGATTTGAATCGAACAGCACAAGCACCCCTCTTGTTGTGAACGATGAGTTCGAAGTTTCTAACAAGGCATGCTGCCATTTTCAACATCTTGACCCTATTGCCGCGATGTGCTTTTATTTGCGATCTTAATTTTGTTTTCTAAGACGTGGTTCTTGGTCAGTTATGTCCGGAATAGAACAAGTCGTAAGAAATTATACCTCCCTTTGGGAGAATAAAGAGAAAACGTACAGAGGAGCCTGAAATGAAAAGAACGTATCAACCTTCAAATCGTCGCCGTAAAAACAAACACGGGTTTCGCGCAAGAATGGCGACTAAAGCCGGACAAGAAGTACTTTCTCGTAGACGCGCAAAAGGTCGCAAGCGTTTAACGGTTTCTGTTGGTGGGAAATAATAATAAGAAATTCAACGTTCTTGTTAGAAGATCTGATTTCCTACACTTAAAGACAAAAGGGCGAAGAGTAAGCCCAACCAACTGGATGACTCTCAATTTCAATAATAATGAATTTGATAATCTTAGATGTGGTTGGACTGTTCCGCGCCAAGTTGGCTCAGCCGTTGTTCGCAATAAGCTTAAAAGATGGTGTCGGGATTATTTCAGATCTCTCATAAAGACAGAAACTGAGAGTGTAGCGTTTGACATCAATATTGTCATCAGACCTGCAAAAACTGCGGAGTTCTTTAAAGGAATGGATCGAACTGAATTCTTCAAAGCTCTTGATTTGGGCTGGAAGGGCATTCGAAAAAAGCGCTAAGCTTTGTCTATTCTTTTTTGTTTCAGCCTATAGAACGATTGGAACCTCCCATCTAGGTGGTGCCTGCCGTTTTTATCCAAGCTGTTCAGAATACGGTATTGAAGTCATTGAAAAACACAATGTAATTGTAGCAACTCGATTAATTTTAGGTCGAGTTTGCCGTTGCCATCCTTTTGGTGGCAGCGGATTTGATCCGGTTCCGGATGCAAAAAGCACTCTCTCTCATTTTTGGGAGTATGGAGATTCAACCAAAGGTTGATAAGGAGATGACAATGGATAACAACAACGGCGGCAGCAACTTTTTAGACTCAAAAACGATTCTCGCAATTGCTCTTGTCGGCCTTGTTTGGTTCGGATGGCAGAACTATCTGCAGAAGAAATACCCGAATCAAAATAAAATTGCTGAAACAGCTCCACTCGCGGGAGCTGTTTCTACTGTTGATAATAAAACTGGAACTTCGACCCCGACAACGATTTCTACATCAGGTGCTGAAACGGCTCCGCAAGTTGAAAATCAGAGTGAATCCTACACGAGTTATTCAGGTGAAAACTTCGAATTTCAAATTTCGAACTTTGGCATGGGTGTTAAAAATCTGAGACTCCATCACTATTCGGATCGTGCGGGTGGACCTATTGAATTAGCACGAACAGATGCACAAAAATTTTTAGAGGTGAACTTTGTTGGTAAACAAACGCCCCTTAATTTTACCGTTACAAAAAAAGCAAATGACGAATTTGAAGGTCGCGCCGATTACATGGACATGACTCTCGTAAAAAACATGAAAATTGATCAGGCCAAGTTTACGATTAATACGTCCGTATCTGTTGAAAATGTAAATGACAATTTTAAGGGCCTTAATGTCTACATGTCTGACTTCAAAGAAGAATACTCAAGCGGTACTTTTTTGATTCCTTCATTTGAACACCAGGAGTTTTTGATTGCTCATTCTGGAACCGAAGAGAGAATCAATGTTTCTTCGAGCAAAGAGTCAATCGCAAAAACTTTTGAACAAGTAGCGATGATTTCTTTCGGAAACCAGTATTTTACGACTGGCATTTTGGATAAATCTTCGGTGATCCCTGAAATTAAAATAGTTGCCGAAGTTTCCGCTAAAACCCCGGTAGCCGGAACACTTACTTATAAACCTCTTGTTCAGGGTTCTAAATATGAGCTTAGTTTTATAGGTTATGCGGGTCCAAAATCTCTGGATATTCTTCAGAGCGTAGATCCAATAATGACTAAAGCTGTAAATCTTGGATTTTTTGGCGTTCTTGCGAAGCCGATGATCTTTATTATGAAATGGTTCCACAAATTTGTTCATAACTGGGGTTTTGCGATAATCTTGTTAACTCTAGTTGTACGTTTATTAGTAATGCCATTTACAGTTATGTCTTATAAATCAATGAAGGCGATGCAAAAAATCCAACCGGCTCTCGCTAGCCTTCGTGAAAAGTATAAAAACGATCCAACCACTCTCAATAAAGAGATGATGGGATTGATGAAGGAGAACAAAGTAAATCCATTGGGGGGATGTTTGCCAATGCTTCTTCAGATTCCTGTATTCATCGCTCTTTATCAGGTTATCGGGCAGTCAATTGAGCTCTATCAGGCTCCATTTATTTTTTGGATCCATGATTTAAGTCTTAAAGATCCGTTCTATGTGCTTCCAGTCTTGATGGGTATTACGATGTTTATTCAGCAAAAAATTACCCCGAGCACAATGGATCCGACTCAGCAGAAAATTATGATGGTACTTCCGGTTGTGTTTAGCTTATTTATGATTGCTCTTCCGAGTGGCTTAACGTTGTATATTTTTGTTAGTACATTATTTGGTATCGTTCAGCAGTTTTTATTAATGAGAGATAAAAATATAGTGGCAGTGGCAGCAAAAAGATAAAAATTTTAATAATTAATTAATTTCCCAGTGAAGGGGAAGAGGAGTAGAGAATGTCAGGTTTTTTCAGCAAATTATTCGGGGGCGGTAAGAAGATTAGCGGAGATGCGAAAGTCGAAGAACTTATTCGTACTACTTTTGACGGTCTTATTGATATGGGCCAATTTGAACTTGAATACGAGCTCAATTGGACGGCTGGCAAGGATGACGAGCCGGTACTGTTGATTGAATTCACGGGGGCTGATGAAGAGTTGCTTCGAGAAAAAGAAGGTCAGTTGCTTGATGCTTTTCAACTGTATGCAAAACGTGTTTTACAACACCATTTACCTGAAGACAGAACGAATGTTGAAGTTGATACGAACGGATACCGTGAAGAATCAAATCAAGCTTTAATCGAGTTAGCTGAAAAGCTTAAAGGAATAGCTCTTGAAAAAGGAAAGCCAGTTTATTTCCGTGCGCTTCCTCCAAAAGATAGAAAAGTGATTCACCAATATTTAGCTGACGACGCCCGTGTAAAAAGTGTTTCGATCGGTGATGGTCTTTTTAAGAAAATTAAAATTACTCCGACTCGCGGAAATCAGAATGCTGAAAGGCAAGCTGAATAAATTCTCCCAAATGGGGATGTTTTATCAATGCTTAAAGGTGACCGAGATTTAGATACAATTTGCGCCGTATCGACGCCTCCCGGAAGGGGTGGAATCTCGGTTATTCGTGTCAGCGGTAAAAGAGCCGTTTTAATTTCAAAAAAACTAGGGTCCTTTTTACCGGCAACTCTTGAATCTCATAAAGTTTATTATGGAACTCTCACTTCACTCTTTACTGAATCTCAAAAATCCTATGAGATTGACGAAGTCGTATTGACCTATTTTGCCGAAGGGCGCTCTTATACCGGAGAGGCGACTATTGAGATCTCTTTTCATGGAAATCCTGTTATTGCTGGAGAAATTCTCAATAATTTGATTTTAGCAGGCGCTAGAATGGCGGATCGGGGAGAGTTTACTTATCGATCTTTTATGAGTGGTCGCATGGATCTTACTCAGGCTGAAGGTGTTTTAGCGTTGATTGAGTCTCAATCAAAACAGGCTTCTCGGTTGGCTCTGAGCCAACTCAAAGGGGTTTTAGCCGATGAGCTCGAGGGGATTGAACTCGAGCTCACCCGCTTGTTGGCTCACATGGAAGCCAGCATTGATTTTTCTACTGAAGGTCTGGAGATTATTAGTTCTGATGAAGTCCTCCAAAAATTGAATTTAATCCGGACAGATATGGAAAGACTGATTAAGAGCTATTCGAAGGGTCTTGCTCTAAGGTCTGGAATTCGTGTTGTTTTTGTTGGCATTCCTAACGTTGGGAAGTCATCAATTTTAAATAATTTGCTTGAAGAAAATCGTGCGATTGTAACTGATATTCCTGGGACGACACGTGATCTAGTTGAAGATCAATTGATGATAGACGGTGTTCTTGTAAGGGTCACAGATACAGCGGGATTGCGATGTACGGAAGATGTCGTTGAAAAAATTGGGGTTCAAAAAACTCGGGAAGCAATCGCCGATGCGGATCTAATTTTTTATGTTTACGACCTTGAAAATGGCCTTTTGGAGGATGATTTTGTAGCTTTAACAAATGCTCCTTTTGAGAAAATCATCTTCTTGGGCAATAAACTTGATAAAATTATTGAAGCTGAAAGAGAAAGACTTGGGGGCGAACTGGAGAACCAGCTCCGATTGAGAAAAGATTTCAAAAAGGAATTGATTGAAGCCTCTGATTTTAAAAATAGAGTTCTTTTTGCTAGCGCCTTCGATAAAAGTACGTGTGCTGTTCTGAGACAAAGAATCAGCGAGTTTTTTAAACTTGGTGAGATGGACGAAACTGCAGTGATTTCTCAAAGTCGACATTTTGCGGCCTTGACTGCGGCAGTTGATGGCGTCAATAGGACTTTGATGCTTTTAGAAAAGAAAATGAGTCCTGAGTTTTTGGCGTTAGAGCTAAAAGAGTCTCTGGTAAAAATTCAGGAGATTCTAGGAAAACGTTTTGACGATGAAATTATGGATCGTG
>JBFWYS010000056.1:0-11971 GCA_050186175.1 Pseudobdellovibrionaceae bacterium | reverse complement strand
AATGGAGTTGTTGGATATTTGATGGTTTTTGGATATGGAATTGCATTAGGGTATTTAAGATACAGAACTAATGGAATGCTCGCACCGTACATAGCTCACGTGATCGCCGACTTAACCATCGCCACGTTTTTAGTTTTAAGATTTTTGTAATTTGACAGGAACTCCGCGCCCTTTAAGAGTTCGTTCAAGCTTGAGAGTATAAAGAGAAAGAAGTGTATTTTTGACTTCCTCGCCTTCAATTTCTCCAAGTGCACATGCAATCGCTTGCAAAGTGGCCATTCCCGCTTCTTTGTGCTCAGCACGCATGTGCTGCGACGATGGATCAGCCACTGCCATCTTGATGCGTGGAACATCTCGCAACTCAGGATGTCTAGATTGAACCTTACTCGCTTGTCGCCAATTTCCATCGGGAACAATCAATTGAATAGGCCGAGGATCGCTGAGAACAAATTCTTTTGTTAAAGGGATTGCGTCGTCAGAGGGATAAAAAAATAAAGTGCGATATGATGAATCCAAAAGATCCGACAAATCAAGCTGCACTTGAGTTGCTCCACGCACGCGCATCTCACTATTTGTGAGTGCATGAAGCGCGAGACGGCCCGTATTTGTTGTTCGCTTCAGTTCTTTCGCATGAATAACCAGGGAAACTTTAGTTTTCAAGTTTATCGAAGGAATAAATCCACACAGACATAAGCTCTTGTGCAAAAAACATTTTTGGCAGGGATCTTTAGTTTTTCTTTTTCGACCTAACGATGCCATTCAACTAATCCGCGATGAATTTTTGAATCTTAGGAAGCGCGTCCGCTTGTTTTTCATGATGTAACCAGTGGTCGGCATCCTCATAAATGACAACCCAGTTACCACGATAGAAATTAAGACCAAAATTTTCATCAGATCCGCCTATTTTTAAAAGCACATCATCAAAACAATTCCCAAAAGATGCAAGCCGATAATCCATTTAGGCTGCATCACTTCGTGCTGCAACCCCAAGACGCTTTACCTACCGCTTCCAGTCGTTCGCTGCTTTTGAAACCAAGTGAAAACTCCCCCAAAAAAAGCCAAAAACGGTCCAAAGAGGCGCCCCCAAACCCGCCCCTGTCAAAAAGTTAGCCGCAAACCAGGGGGTTAAATTCCAGGAAAGTGGGTATCGGCATTGCATTCCGTATTCGAGTCGCGGTGTTGGTATCAAAGTGGTTCCGCGTTCAAGGTGGAGAAGTTACATGAACGTAAAGTCACTTTTATCAATTTTATTGGGGACCCTTGGATTTATATCCAATTCCCTCGCACAGGATGCGATTAAACAGCCGAATGCAGATATTCGTCATATGCTACCTGCTTCTGCCGCCCTCTATATTACTCCTCGCGGGCAAAAGTACTTCGAAAAGAATATGCAGGCGATGCTTGAAACTCTCGGCGTCGACTTTCGCTCCGGCTACTTTGAACCTATGACCATCGCCCCTAAAAATACTATCGACTTAAAAGATATCGCCAAAGTGGCCTCTCCTGCCGATCGGGCTATGCTTCTCGAAATTAAAAAATTCATGGAATCATGGTTAATTGGATTTACTCTCAACAGTCACAAACCTAAAATTTTTATCGGTGAATCTGGTTACGTAGCTTCTTTTAAAAAACTGTCATTAACAGTTGATCAAGCCATGATGGATTCTCTTAAGAAAACCGATGGCGCCGTTGTTGTTATTGATCTTGAAATCGATAAACTTAACTACGGCACCGAAGTCCTCAAAATCGAAGATCTTGGAAATCCTACTTTTGGAGCCATCCAAGCTCACGATGTAAAACTCAATCTGGCTCAAGACTCAAAGCCGATCCGCATTCGTGTTCCTTTTTACGTAAATCTTAATGCTGCAGGAATTCTTGAATTCAAAACATTAGGGACAAGCTCTAATTTTTCTGAGGCGAAACTCAATTTCGAATATCAGAAGATGGATCCGCTCCAAATTAAGCTTTTCGTAAAAGGCGCAGATGGCAAAGACTATGAAGTGAACAATGCTATGTTGCAGCCGTTAATCGAAGGAAAATTAAAAGAAAACATCCCACAATTTTTGCCAAAAGTTGCGGGGTATCTAGATACTTTTGTAAAAGAGGAATTGCCAACTTGGCTGAATCAAAAAGCCTATGAGTTTCTCCTCGGAAAACTTGAACAGGTTGATTACATGGAGGTTCCAAATGCTCCTCCAGGGTCGACACCTTTTGTATTCGGTCTTCGCCTCGAAAGACTGCAATTGAAAAATAAAAATCTTATGATTCAACTGGCAGGCTTTGTAGAAGATCCAAAAAATCCCGATTCAAAACCATTAGTGGCCGACAATGCCGTTGGAGCTCCCCACTTAAGTTTAAAAAATGCAGAAGACTTCGACATGGCCATGTTCCTCAACAGATCTATCGTCAATCGAATCTTACAATTGGCTTCTGAGCGTGGCGCCTTCAAACAAATCGACGTTTCAAGCGAAGGTTCGAGCGGAAAAGATGTCTTAAAACTTGTTGGCGCCCCAAAAGTAATAGCCTTTGCAAATCAACCAAACTTTCCTGTTACAAGTCTGGCTGAAACTTATGCAAAACTTCGTGTTCGCATTGAAAAAGAAACAGAAGGTTTTCAACAATCCCTGGCTCTTAAAAATCCTTTTCAGATCGAGTTCGACTTGATCGTAAAGCTACGCCCCGGACCAGACGGAAAATTGCAAATTATTCTCTGGAAAATCGACGAAAATTCCATTGGAGATATGTCTCAATATATCAAACGATTCTCTGGCCAAGTTATCAAAGGCGTAAAGGAGTCTTTGGTTGGGTTCAGCAACCAATGGGAAGCCGACAGACAAAGAGGCAAAGAGCTCAAACTTCCGGGTACTTTGCCACTTCCTCCAGAAATTGCCGGTCTCAAAACTAAAGTTCAAAGCTTATTATTGGATCCAAACGGGTACTTGGTACTCTATCTCACATACGGTGGTGTAAAATGAAAACACTTCAATTGATGATCGCAACCTTGTTGTTGTCAGGCTTTACGTTCTCCTCGGCTTTTGCAAACGAAGGACGAATCGAAACAGTTGCCGGCTTAAAATCCCTTCTCGCTGGCCATGACGGACAGTACGCAACAGCTATTTACGGTGCGGGAACACAGTCTTTCATTACGACTGGAAACAATCAGATCAGCTTCTTCCGCATTCGAGTCCAGTCCCAACCAAAAAAAATTTCGGATGGCCAAGTCACGTTTCCAAGTGTTCGCCTCAAGAGAGATGGAATTACGGTTGCATTCAACATGATCGCGATCGTTATTCACGAACAACAAGCCTTTTCTTGGGCCAATGCCGACGGATCAATTCCGCAGGGCTCGGCAGCTGGAAACCCCGCTTTTGTAAAAGTGATCGGCATCACTAAAATTGAATACAACTCGTTAATGGAATCACAAAACAACCCAGCTGTTTTAACAATTGATAAGTACTAGCAGATAGGTTTTTTACAGGAGCATTTTTATGAAAAAAATCTTATTAACATGTTTGTTGATCTCTACAAGCGCTTCTGCTTCTGGTGGAGCCAAGAAGGTGCTTCCTGATTTTCTTATGCCTATTCTTGGGCCGACCGGAAGTGCGGCGGTTTTGGCTTCTGACCTCATTGGAAATCTTCATCTTCGCTCTAACGGAGAAAAGACTTCAAAAACACCAAGCCGAATGAAAACCCTCCCAAAAACTTGCACAAATAAAGCACCACTTGATGAAGCGATCGAAAAAATGCAACAAGATGGCCCGGCTCAAGGCCCTGCCAAAAAGATTGTCGTTATTAAAAGTGATCGCATGATGTATCTCCTCAACAGAAAGGGCGAAATCACTTCTCAGTATGTTGTCGCATTAGGTAAAGATCCGGTCGGTCACAAACAGTTTGAGGGCGACGGAAAAACTCCGGAAGGTTCCTATGAAATCGAATTTAAAAACCCAAAAAGCAAATATTATTTGTCTGTTCGAGTGAGCTATCCAAACAAAGAAGACAAAGCTTTTGCAGCCTCCCAAGGAAAAAAAGCGGGTGGCGATATTATGATCCATGGTTTTCCAACTGAGAAATGGGCATGGGCTGCCGTTATGGCCGTTCACCCCCTCGCTGATTGGACTGTGGGCTGTATCGCCGTAACGAATTCCGAGATCGAGGAGATTTACAAAGCGGTTGAAGCACCCGCATTTGGCGAAGAGAACCGAGCTAGCAAAGCTAAGACGCCAATTGATATTTGTCCGTAATTTACCGCGGAGAATTCCATTTGTCGCGAATTTCATCGGCATAAACCGGTATCAAAGAAGTTGCGACGGAAACCATCAACGGGCCCAAAAACAGGCCCGGCAAACCGAAAACATAAATGCCTCCGATAATAGCAAGAAATCCAATCAGAGGATGAATCTCCGTACCGCCTGACAAAATGATCGGTCGCAAAAAATTATCGATCACCCCGGCAAAAAGCCCCATTCCAAGAAGAATAAAAGCGTCCGTATATTCGGCTTGATAGACTTCGATCCCTGCCATCAAAAATGCAACCGGTGCAGCTCCAATGACAGGAATAAAAGAGCAGATAAACGTAATAAACCCAATTACAAAAGGATCTGCCGTATTAGTAATAGTCGTGGCGACTCCAACGATTAAAGCCTGTACAATTCCGGTAAAAACATTCGAGTAAAAAACTGACTTCAAATTCGAATGGAGAATAGAAATGATTTTTAAATGATGGTTTGGTGAGAGAAAACTCATCTTGCAAACCCAAACACGAATGGTCGAAGCCTCGACCAATCCGAAATACACTATCATCAGAATAACAAAAAAGCCGAGGAGCAGCTCTGGAATCTGTGCCAAGAGATTCTTTAAGGCGCCGAGTGCCCAGCGGCCGGCTGTTTTTCCAAAATCCACAGCGAGTTTCGTAGGATCTGGAATATCGAATCCCCACTCGTCAGAAATTCTTTCGGCGTTATCATTGAGCTTCTCCATCAAATGCCCCGAGGCCTCAGCCCCTTTTGCACTCGAGAATTCAGCGATTTTAACATCTAAAACCTTAAGTGTTGCTTGAGCTCCTTTTGTCATTGCTAACCCGAGTGGGACTAAGAGCATTAAGCAAAAAGCCGTAATAACTGTAATTGCAGCTACGCTGTGAGGAAATCTCCAGGAGACAAATCGCACATAAAACGGATACAGAACGACACAGATCATGGCTCCAATGATCAGGCTCACAAAGAAGGGCGCCAAGATATATCCCATAAGGCCAAGTAAAAAAATGATGATCAAAGCAGGGACTAAGACTTGAATTCTATTTCTCATGTTTAATTCTTAACTGATCGTTCACATTCTGTCGAATCTTTTCGCAGTCAAATTATTAGACGATTGAGTTTGTTCTACAAATTAACACCTATTAACAAACCCGAACAGCTCTTAGGTGCTAGAATTTCAGTAAAAGTTGCAATAAAAGTCGTCATGGAATCGCGACATTTTATAGCTCATTGATCGAGGGAAATTTGAGACTTTTATTTTTGTTTGTGTTTTTTTTAATAGGCAGCTTGAGCTGGCAGACCCAAGCCGGAATTCCGGTTGTTTTCAGCCGCCTCGAGGACCTCAAAAAAATTTCTGGCGACACTTTCCGCATCGACTCAACATTTTTGCCTATCGGAACGGAGCTTGAGTTCTCAGGAAGACTTCCAAAAAACTGCGTCGAGGATTTTGCATTCGTCGCACACCAGGGATCCGATTCCATCGAAATAGGAATCACGCTTCCACCCGCTTGTCAGTGGAGCTCCTTAACTGAAACGAAGCAGAAAGAATTGTTAAAACAGAAAACCGTGAGCGTGGGCTCTATTCTGCAAAATTTGAAGTACGACTACGATCACCCCCAGATTTATTTTCTTGAAGTCGCACAAAGCCCTAAGACTAAGAAAATGATGATCAACCGACGTCCGATAGGGCGATATCTCGATGAGAGCAACTACGGAAATTGGTTAAATGCACCCGTCAAAGTTTATCTCGAAAATCCTCCGCCGTTTGAAGTTAAACTTCCTTCTAAAAACCCTCGTCCCGAAGCAGCGGATAATATTCCAGAGGACTGGAATACCGAAAGACTGTTTAGATTTTACCCAAGTCGTTACGGCTTCGATTCAAAAAAAGGTCTTTTAGATTTCAAATTTGGAGCCGGGTTTCTAACTCAAGATATGCTCGCAACATTTCTTCAAGCGAGTGTTCCTGTTTCGGAGCGAAATAAAATCGGCGTGAGTTATGATTTTTGCCATTTTAACTCGGCGGGGTCACCACGCAATGGTCTCAATGGCCCAAGAAATATGAATACGAATTCGTTCAACTGCGTCCAGGATCATGGATTTGGAGCTTTTATTTCGCGTAACCTCGACAGGTCTTGGACAACTTCACTCGAAGGTTACCATGGCCCTCAATACGCTGAGTTAGCTGGCAATACAGATGTGGGTCAAAGGATTTACATTCGTATCGTCAAAAAAATTGGACCCTAATCTCTTTATAGAATAGCCTCCTTCGAATGTTGATGAATTGGGAACACATCGCCGCTCAAATTGCCGACAAAGGTTACTTTGTTACTGATTCGTTTTTTGAATCTCACGGCGAACTCAAATCCGAACTTTTACATCTCGATTCCATCCCCGGAATTTGTAAGCCCGCAGGCATTGGGACAAAAGGCGAGCTGCAAACCTCGATTCGCTCTGACCGAATCGCCTGGTGGCAATCTCCCCCGACTTCTATTCAGGAGCGGTACCTTGAGCGGATTCAAATCCTCACTCATGAGTTAAACTCTCGACTTTTTCTCGGCATTTTCGACTCTGAATTTCATTACGCAATTTATGAGGCCGGAGGTCACTATGCGAAACATTTAGATCGATTTCAAAGCTCCCCTCAAGGAGGCGATCGTGTTCTCTCTTTGGTTTATTATTTGAATGAGGACTGGACTCTTGAAGACGAAGGGCAGCTGGTTCTTTATCAAAAGGATGACTCGGGAAATATTGAAACTTCAATTAGCCCAAGTGCTGGGCGGCTAGTTGGCTTTTTGTCTGATCTTCTTTATCATGAGGTGATAAGCCCTCGTCGTACTCGACTGAGTGTTACGGGATGGCTTCGCAACCGAAGGGTCGGAGCAAGTGCAAAAGTCGATTTCTAAAATTCAAAGTATCAGCTGGCTCGACGTTGTTAATCCGTCGCCAGAGGAGCTTGAACACTTGGCCCAAACTCATAGCCTCCATCCTTTGCAGGTACAAGACTGTATGGAAGCCGAGCACCTTCCAAAACTAGAGAAAACTTCGACCAATTTGTTTTTGATCTTGCGACTCTATGATTCAAATGCGCCTGCAGATGCAGCAAGTGTACAGGAGATGACTCGTAAACTCGCAATCTTTGCGCGCGACGATTTTATGTTAACGATTCACCGTGCGCCTTTGTCTTTTCACGAAGATATTTGCGAGCAGCTTGAAAATACTAAAGGAACCGCAATGTCTGTTACGACATTTCTTTTGATGCTTGCACGAGAATGCGTAATGACTTTTGAAGCCCCTTTGGTTCTGGCCGAAAAAAAATTAGATTCAATTGAAGATCACCTTGGAAAAATTCAGCACAGCCATCAGAGTTTATTCCAATTGCACTTGGTCCGCCGCCGACTTTCGAATTTAAAAAGATTGCTTTGGCACACATCCACAATCGTTCAAAGAATCAGTACTCAAGAGGAAGAACAAAAGGTCCTCTTAACCGACTTAAAGGAAACCGTTGAGAGTTTAATGTTCTTCTCCGATGAGCTCTTAGACGATGCAAATAGCCTTCTCAATCTTGAGATGTCCACAGCAACGCAAAAAAACAACGAAGTTATGCGCGTCCTGACCGTTTTCTCCGTCTTTTTTATGCCCCTGACCTTCATCGTTGGAGTTTATGGAATGAACTTCGAGTCCATCCCAGAACTCCATTGGTCTTTCGGTTACGGTTTTGTGTGGATTATAATGCTCATTGTGACGGCGGCCATTACGCTTTGGTTTAAGCGAAAAGGCTTTTTTAACAAGATGTGATGCTGGGAACGGTTCACTCGGTCTTTCTTAGACACAGCTGCTCTCCGCAAGCTTCATAATGTGGCCATTACCGGAGCGGCCCTTCTGCCTGCCTTCCTGGCAGGCAGACCAAATTAAAAAAATAAAATCCCGCGACACCCAGCATTCTCCTCCCTCTCCTCCCAGTTTTCGCATATCCTATAAGACCGCATGGAAAAGCCGACACAGAGCCCTTACTTGCTTCCGTACACATTCTTCAATCGGCCGCACATTCGTATTCTGATTTTACTACTCAGTTTTCTTGCGAGTCTCATTGGATTGTTGGCGCCTTATTTTCAAAAAGAATTTGTCGACAACTTGATGGGCCTGCCGAGCTCTTTGCCCGTTCATATGCCTGGAGCGGACTCACCGATTCTCATGGTGCTTGGGGCTTTCGTCACGATGATTGCGGCACAAGGACTTACGCAATTGGTAAGATGGTTTGCCTCACGCGAGTCGATTTTACTGCAAAGAGATTACGGTGAAATTTTATATCGAAAAACTTTGGGTCTACGTACCGATACACTTTTTGGAAGACCTGTGGGAGAAGTTGTTTCTCTCTATGCGACTGATGTTCCCGGCGCTACGATTCTCATCGAAGAAAGCGTACCTGTCGGAGCTGCGATTATCTTTCCATTTCTTTTGGCTCCCTTTGCATTGATTTATTTTTATGATGTTCCACCCGGGCCAACACTTGGACTCCTGGGCCTTTTGGTTTTTGTGAATTCGACGATGGCTTTTCGCCAAAGTCGGTTCTTCTTTAATTTTAAGCAGTTGGCTGCCGAGAGAATCGCTCTTGTAAACGAATGGGTTCAAAATATTCGCGCTCTTCGAATTCTAGGATGGACAGAACTTTTCGAAAAAAGGATTTTTATCAAGAGACAAGAAGAAACAAGAAATCGTGTTCAGATGGTAACCAACGGACAAGCCATGAACTCGATTTCGACCTGCGTAACATTTTTAATTAATATTGTTGTCGTAATTTCATTGATCCGCGCAAGCACGGCACCCATCACCGCCGGCACTCTTCTCTCCATTTTGTGGATCGTCGGCGTTTATCTCACTCGACCGTGCCGTCAAATGCCTTGGTTTTTTACCTTTGTTTTTGACGGGCTCACTTCCACGCGTAGGCTCGAAAGTTATTTAAAAGTCACGAACACTCAATCTGAAATCCAGCAGATCTCAAGGGAAATCGCACCAGGCAAAAACGAAGCTCTGGTTGTGCACAGTCTCAATTTAAAAATTGGCGAGAAAAAAGTTCTTCAAGATATCAGCTTTTCGGTTCGAGCGGGCGAGTTCGTAGCCATTGTTGGCGAGGTCGGCTCTGGCCAAAGCCTCATTCTACTTTCTCTGATCGGCGAGACCGCAGCGACATATGAAGCTTATTCTATAGCCGGAAAAAGCGCACGTATGCTTTCTAATACGGAAATTCGCAAACACTTCTGTTTTGTTTCTCAAGAAGGTTTTGTGATGAGCGCGAGCCTGCGCGAAAATATTGCATTTCAATATGACTTTCATAAAACACGTGACTCTGAGATCTTAAACAGCCTCGAGGCCGCTCAATTTATCATGCAAAAAGAAGGCGGCGCCGAGGGACTTGATACCGAAATCGGAGAACGAGGAGTCAATCTTTCTGGAGGACAACGCCAAAGAGTAAGCTTGGCCCGTGCCGATTTTCATTCGGCGGCCATTCTTTTGCTAGACGACAGCCTCAGTGCAGTTGATGTGGATACCGAAAGATCTTTGATGAAATCTTTGTTCTTTGGAAAATGGAAAAATAAAACGCGTATTTTGATCACCCATCGCCTTTCGGTTTTGCCTCATGCGGATCGAGTTTTATTTTTCGATAATGGAATGTTAGTGGCTGACGGAACTTACGACCAATTATTTAAATCCAATGCCCAGTTCCGCGAATTTACGGCATCGCTCGTGGATTCTAAGCAGGCCTCTAAAGTCATCGAGACTTCCGTATCCGATATTGTGGCGACATCCGTACCCGGCGAAAGCAAAACCGAAACCCCCGGAGGAGAAGTCATTGAAAGCTGATAAGTCTTCTCCTCGATATTTAGAAAAAGAAACGCGGCAGAGCGAGGCCTATAGCAAGGAAGTCTTTAGCACTTTGAATTTTGCCTACAATCGGTACTATAGAGTTTTATCACTGATTCTTGTTGCCGGATTTGCAGGTCGCGTCTTGATCCTGGCAAATGCAAATGTCATAGGCCTGTGGGTTGACTCTCTCTCAAAAACAGAATGTACCAGAGTTGGATTCCTTCAGTGTTTAGGTCCCGATCAATATTTACTTATTCTCGGAGGGCTCGTCTCTTTTGGATTTGTATTTACAATGATCTTCCGAGTCGGCTTTTCTCGGGTGTCGGCTTTTGCGGTCAGCAGCCTCTACGATGAGGTTACAGTTCGCACGTCACGTTTTCCGATGTCATTTTTTGATCGCACTCCTGCTGGCAGAATCATCACTCGATTTTCGAGCGACTACGGCGCCGTCTTTCGTTTGTTTGGAGGCCCACTGGCCGAGTTTATCGCCATTATTTTTGACTTAATTGCGATGACTCTCTTAGTGACCTGGGCGAGTCCTTATTACCTTCCTTTTGTCGTCGCAATTGGGGCCCTTAATTATTTTGTGTACAGACTCAATCGCGAAACTCTTCGTAAAGAGAGAAGAGAACTGTCAGCGAGCCGATCTCCCTCTATTGCTCACTTTGCAGAAACAACCCAAGGCGCTGCAACCATTCGTGCCTTTTCACAGGAAAGCACATTCGATTCTCGATTTCTTAAGCTCAATGACTATTATTTGAACCAAAAGCTGCGGACCGTAAAAAAACTGACCTTCTTTTCGTTTCAAATGAATAGTTTAACGGCGTTTTTATTTTTAGCGATCGGCCTTGCGGCATTTTACTTGGTTTCGCAGAATCTTGTCTCAATTGGATCTGTGGGCGTCGCTTTTACTTTTATCATGCTCTCGGGAACAACAATTCAAATGTTCTTTGAGTGGATGGCTCAGTTTGAAGAAGCGATGATTGGCGTTGAGAGACTCGATCGCTATTTGCGAAGAGATATTGAATCTAATGGCAAGCTTCCGGCGTCTACCGTTTTTAAAACTATGCACGCCAAATACACGAACGAAATTGTTTCCCAAGCCGGTCCACAAAATGCGAAAGTGGTTTTTGACAAAGTCTCATTCCGTTATGCCAGCGACCTTCCATTTGTGCTTAAAGGTTTAAACTTCGAAATCCGTGCGGGAGAAAGGTTTGGGATCGTCGGCCGAACTGGAAGTGGAAAATCGAGCCTAATTCAAGTTCTTTTTAACTTGTATCCGATTGATCAAGGAAAAGTGACGGTCGATGGACACTGCCCTCCCGAAATGGATTTGAACGAATATCGAAAAAATATTTCTCTGATCACTCAAGAGCCGGTTCTATTTAAGGGCACGCTTTTGGAAAATCTCACTCTGGATCCTTCGATTTCTAAAGAGCGCATTTTGTCGATCTTGGATAAAGTGGGACTTCGTTATCTTGCCGAGGGCCCACGGGGCCTTCAGCACCAAGTTGAAGAAAGAGGCCGCAATCTTTCGGCGGGAGAAAAACAATTAATTTGCATGGCTCGTTGTCTCTTGCAAGACGCTCCTGTGGTCGTAATGGACGAAGCTACGAGCAGCGTCGACCCTCAATCAGAAGAAGTGCTTGTTAAAGCGACAGAAGATTTCTTCTCAGGAAGAACCCAAATTATTATCGCTCATCGCCTTTCTACTTTGCAAAACTGTGATCGAATCTTGTGGTTACAAAAAGGGGAAGTAAAAATGATTGGTAAACCCTCTGAGGTCCTGCCAATCTTCCAAAAGTCGCGCTTAGAGGCTTAAATGAAACCCCCTTGCCCAAAAATACAGCAGCTCA
>JBFWYS010000055.1:0-11995 GCA_050186175.1 Pseudobdellovibrionaceae bacterium | reverse complement strand
TCATCGAGTTGCGCAATCGCTTGGCTTCTTCCAAAGTGGGGAGTCGCGCTCGGTTGCCATTAAGACCTACTATTGCGTTGCACGTAGCCTCACTCTGAAAATGATTCATTAGTTTAGGCTTACCAGAATTGTCTTCGATCATGTCACCCCAGGTGAGTTGAGCCGGGTCAAGATAAGCAGGCTGCGTCTCTGGAGGGACATCTAGATTGAGTTTATAGACGGTTCCTCGAACAGTAGTATATTCGGATGGAACGTTGAAGGCCTGAGCTTGGAATGCGAAAAAAATAACAAAGTACATCGGGACAGTCTTGATGATTTTCATTTTTGTTCCCTTCGTTTGGTTTGGCCGAGTTAAGGAACATCAACACAAATAAGGCTTTTAGGCTCAATTCTCTTTTGTTTCCAAAGATAGGAGAGTCGAAGCATTCTTGTTCGTGTTAATTCTCCTTCTTTATAATTCAGTAGAAGCTCACAGTTTTTTCTGCTGATATCTATTGTCGGGCAACGAAAGTCGATGGAGTCTGCGCCTTCTTGATTCATCGACGAAGCAAGAGCCTCTGTTAAAAAGTCACTTACTTTTCTCCATTTTGGAAGCTCACAGGAAGCATTGCCAACAAATAATCTAGCATCTAAAATTAATGCATTTAGAATCTCATTTTCATCAGAGGTCGCAAGAACTGAACCGGAAAATAAAAAACAGCTAAAAATAGTCATGAGAATAATTTTCATTGGAAATCCTTTTCTTCAATCGTTTAGGTTTTACTAACATTACTTTTAAAAAAAATGTTCAGGTTGACATTCAAAGTGAATAAACTAATTGGGTCTTTTAAAATTTATTTCTGCTCCGTCCTGTTACTCAAACTGGGGAAATATAATTTCAAAATAGTGAACAGTCGAATCAGAGGTAGATAGACTTGTAAAACGAATACTCTTTGCCGATGTTTGCATAAGCATTTGAATTTTAGATGATCCAATTTCAATGTCAGCTTGATGATCGCTTGCACTCCCTGAGACAAATGAATGGTGTATGGGCCAGTCATAACCTTCTGATCCAGTTACTTTTGCAGAATAATTTCCGCCCACTGAAACTAAATCGTTTCCGATCCACTTTTTATGCAGGGTAACCTCTACTGCTTTTAGAAGCGTCGTATCTCGCATGATTTCCAAGCGGAATTGCGTCCCTGAAACCTTTCTAAAGCAAGCTCTCAAACGGTCTTCGTAGGGCAAGCTAAAGAGCTCTTCAAGGTAAGAAGCTTTATCGAATTGAAGCCATCCACAAACAGGAACATTCGAGCGCAGCCAATGCTGCATGATAATACCTTGGGTTGAGTAGCGACTTTTCGAGCCACCAACAACTGACCACAAGGGGATATTAGCCCACATGATGCCGCTATCAGCTTCGGAATGGTTGAATCCGTAAACATGACCAAGCTCATGCGATAGGACATTGTATAAGGCTGCGCCTGCACTCCAAAAATCCGTTCCTGATTTAGGACCTTGAAAAATATTTTTCCCTTTATCGGCAGCAAGCCAAACGATTCCTTTAGCGCGTCCGGTTTTTTCATTCATAGAGATTTGTTTGGCAAATGCTATTGTAAAACGAGCATGTTGTTTCAAAATTTCTTGAATTTCTGCGGCGTGAGTTCCAAACGCAAAAACAATCTCTGTACTTGGCTGACAACGTTCTTCAATAAATTGGGTTGTTAAGTTTTTAGGATTCCCGTCTAGAATATTTGAAGTGGTCGGAATAGGTTTAAGAAAATTGACAGTTTGCTTCCAAGTCGAGAAGACCTCAGCAAGCCTGGCTTTGATGATTTTACTTGAAACTGAAAACCCGGTGTTTTCAATTTGAATGCAGTAGCGAACCGGACTTTCACCAATGAACCAAGGATTTTCTTCGCTGGTTATGAACTCGCCGCCACCACTTGAAGTTCCGCCTGCCGCAAATGCCAAATCTGTGTATCCATGCGCTAAATACACAAATGTGAAAAATCCAATCCAAAACCTCATGTTAGCCTCCCAATTTGCTCGCTTGAGACGAGTTGATAACGACGATCTTTAACTTTTTATTGTGTTATTTCCAGCTCTATTTTATAAAAAAAGAACATTTTTGTTTATAAAAACAATCGGAGCATATAAGTATGATTTCTGTATTTGATTTCACCGACTATCGAGAGTTTCTTTTGGCAAAGCGTAAAGAAGGTAGTCATCTTCGAGGATTTCAAACCAAAATGGCCAATGCAGCTGGATGCCAGCGAGCTTATTTATCTCAGGTCATGCATGGGCATGTCCAACTGACTCCTGATCATGGAATAGGGCTTGCTGAGTTATTTGAGCTCAATGAGGATGAACGAGAGTATCTGCTGAATCTTATCAATTTGGAAAGGGCGCGCACCAAACTCCTCAAAGATTGGTTCATCAAGCGCTTGAAAGCTCAACAACAAGCCAGACAAAATCTTGCAAAACGACTTCAAGCAAACGAAGAAATTCAAAGCCATCATGAAATTGAATACTATTCAAAGTGGTATTTTAGCGCGATCCATATTCTAGTCGGTATTCCACAATTCAGCTCACCGAAAGAAATCGCAATCAGGCTCGGTCTCAGTGTAGAGACGGTGAATGCCACTCTTACGAGCCTAGGAAAAATGGGACTCGTCGAACAAAATGGCAAACGGTGGGACCGCTCCAAACAGATCCTGCACGTCGCACAGTCAAAACCGATGAATGTTATCAATCATTTGAATTGGCGACATAAAGCAATTGGAGATATTCAACACGAACCTGAACACTCTCTTCACTACACAGCAATACACAGCCTAAGTGTTAAAGACATGGAAGTTTTGCGAACGATTTTCGTCGAAGCAATCGCAAAATCTAGAGCCGTAGTCGGACCATCCAAAGATGAAGAACTCATTTGCCTGACCTGCGATTTATTTGCAGTCCGTCATTTTTGAACTACTAAAGTAAGCAATTTGAAGCCGAAAAATCAGGAAGACACTATATCGTGACCGGCCTGTTTAAGTGCGTTTGTTGGAGAGCGGTCGGTCAATGTGATCCTGAAAGGTTGGCGGCTCGAAAGATGAATGATTGTAACGGTGAAATTCAAAGTTTCTTAAAATCATTGATGTCTCGATCTGGCAGATACCCGTAATTTCCTTTTGAAATTTTGAATTTGCGTCAGTGCTGCGTTACTAATGACACTTCGTTAATGCCTTTAAACCCCGCAAGAACTTGCGGGGTTTCCATTTTGAATTCGGAAAAGCTTCAGAAAGTTAGATTTCCTGAATTCATCCTCGCTTCATCTTAAATTTCGGCGCTACTGCTTAATATAAAAGGCTTGTTATACTGATCTGAGCGTTCAGATTCTTGAACACCCAAATTTTGCTGAACGAATTCAGAAGTCCTGAATTTAATAAAGGATATCTGAATATGGCGTTCGAAAAACTGAACGACTGCCAGTTTTCTAAAAAAGCGTGATTTTTAAAATTCGCTTTTTATCTCAGAAGGTTAAAGCAGAAATCTAATTTTTAAAAAACTTGGCATCAAAGTTGCCTTAGTAATTTGTAAGTGAGTCTCATTGGTGAGCCTCAAAGTATCAAAAATGAGACTAAAATATTGAGTCGCAATTTTTCGTTAATCGTCTGATTTTAAATATTGTCTTTTATTCTGAGGCTTTAAATCGCGACGTTGGGTTCCCAACACTTTTGGTGTTGATGTTGCAATATTAGATGGTGAGAGCTTCGTTTTTTGCGCATTCACTTTGAGTAAATAAAATTCAAAAAAATTGGGAGTCGTTATGCTCATACGACTGAGGCTGTCGCTTACAGGCTTTAGCATTGGTATTTTCTTTATCGCTTGGCAGATGACCGAAAGTCATTTGGCTCATCCGAAAAATCCT
Organism: Pseudobdellovibrionaceae bacterium; assembly: GCA_050186175.1. Lineage (GTDB taxonomy): Bacteria > Bdellovibrionota > Bdellovibrionia > Bdellovibrionales > Bdellovibrionaceae > JBFWYS01. The sequence continues at coordinate 8,097 of JBFWYS010000055.1, read as the reverse complement.
GCATGGCAAGTCGTATCGGGCTTACGGACCATACTTTTAGTTCTATGGATCGCTGGTGGAGTTCTTTACGCCATGCTTTTTATTTTTGAAGCCATCGCACGAAGACGAGCTAGACAAGAAGCAATCAAACTCCAGCAGCTAGAGGATGAGCGTATGGAGCGCGAACGAGTTGCCAATGCCAAAATATACAAAAAAGAAGAACAAGAGCGAAAGAAGGTTGAGGCGAAAAAACTGACGGAACTGACAGAGAAACAAAAACATGAAGACGAACGACGTGACCAAGCGCGCCAAGCGCGCCAAGCGCGTATCGAAAAAATGAAATCCAGATCACCAGATGAGGCCACGAATGAAGCACTTAAGGACTTCTTTTAGAAAAAGGTAGGACCATTGATTCTAACAAATAGGGATAAAAAGCTATTACTGGATCTCACAAGCTACGCGTTACTTACGACCAAAGTTGTTCAAGCCAGATACTTTCAAACTGTAGCAATGACGACTGTACTACGAAGACTTAGGAGGCTTGAAGATCACAGTTACATCCAGCGAATTCACGGGCTAGAAAATGCGCAGCTCGCTTGGGGACTCGCCAAACTTGGAGCTGAACAGTGCCCAGAGAAAATCTCTAAAATCCATTTTTCCAGAAGCACACTGGATCATGATTTAAAACTGATGGCCTTGCGACTAAAACTTGAAGACTACGGCATTAGCAAATCCTGGCGGCCAGAGCATGAAATCAGAACTTTAGTTGCGAAACGAAATAACCAGAAGGGACTCAGCGATAGGATTATTCCAGATGCGTTGATGGGTGTTGAAAATAATGAGTTTAAAGAATCAGTCGCAATTGAACTGGAGCTCTCACCAAAGAACCAAGCCCGATACAGAAATATTTTTGGCGAGTACCAACAAAAATCCAGCCTTTGGGGATTGTGGTACATGGTCGGCAGTAATTCCATCGGAAGACAACTGGAAAAGGCTGCTAAGGACGCGGGCTTTTACGGAAGAAAACCATTTTTTCTTTGGTCAAATTTAAATGACGTTCTTTTAGATCCCGCAAATGCAGTTTTAAAAATGCGAGATCGAAAATATTTATTAAAAGAATTATGGGAAACAAACCCTGCTCACACACCCGCTCAGGGCATGAGCAGGGAAAACGAAAAAATAAATACAGAAGAAAATGAGTTAAGTGCTGGTAACGAGGAAAAAACTCTCGCACCCACGAGATAAGTGGAAGAGCCGCCTCCACCACTGGCCACCCTCTCTCCACGATGTTACGAGAAGGTGGCCAGTGCTTACGGCGGCAAGACAGTATTGGGATGGGGTGCGAGAGTTTTTTAGGAGTTACTGAAGAAATGAGGATTTTATAAGAATGCATTATAGCTATGGGAGTCAAATTTGGAGACTGAGGATGTTGAAATCATCCAGGTAGAGATTCCAAATGAAATATACGAAAAGAGAGTCGTTAATTTAATTGATTGTTTACTGAAACTTGACGGGATTTTGTTCCCGGATGAAGATTTTGGGGATTCAAATTCCGAAGGAGAAGCGGCATGAAAAGAGTCGGACTTTACATTCGAGTGAGCACTGAAGAGCAAGCAAGGATTCAAGATGGTTCGCTCGTTTCCCAGCGGCAGCGTCTTTTGGAATACGTTGAAGGTCAAAATCGCAGAGATCAAAATTGGGGTCAGGTTATTGAGATTTATTGCGATGAAGGCAAATCCGCGAAGGATATGAATCGTTCTGAGTTTCAAAGATTAATTGGCGATATTAGAACTGGCCGCGTGAATTTGATTTTATCAACTGAGTTGTCGCGTATGTCCCGCTCGATCCGAGATTTTTGTGAGCTTTGGGATATTTTTAAAAAGCACAACGCAAGCTTCATCACCTTGCGTGAACAATTCGATACTACGAGTGCCGCTGGCGAAATGATGGTATTTAATTTGATTAACTTTGCGCAATTTGAGCGAAAGCAAACGGCTGAAAGAATTTCGGCCAACTGGTTGTCCCGCGCAAAACGTGGGCTATGGAACGGCGGAAGTATCCCGCTTGGCTTTGATCGAAATCCTAAAAATCCGGGCGAGCTACTCCCAAGTAAAGAAGAGTCAAAACAGGTAAAAGAAATTTTCCAACTATTCTTAGATACCGGATCTGTTCGCCAGACTTGCCGAGAACTATCAAAACGAGGATTGTTCTCTAAAAAGTTTACGAACAAGCATGGCCTCGAAAAAGGCGGTGGTCACTTTACAGTCCCAAGCGTTTTTAGAATCCTGACCAATCAGGCTTACATTGGCCTAAGGGAAATTGGGAAGGCCAATGGCGAGATAGATGTGGTGAAGGCAACTTGGAAGCCGATCATCGATGTTGAGATTTTTAATGAAGTTCAAGCAAAGCTCGCGGCCAATAAAAATAAATTCAAACCTGATGAATGGAAACGATACCCTTATCCACTGACGGAGCTTTTAGTTTGTGGCGATTGCGGCAAAAAACTTGGCGGAAAATCGGCTCACGGTAAAACGAAGAAGCATTTTTACTATGGGCACCCAAGGCAGATCAATAGCGACGGGATCACGCATTTAAAGCGCTGTAAAGTTGAGCGGGTCAGAGCTGAAAGGACCGAAGAGATAATTCTTAAGTCTGTAAAGACTCTTCTCCAAACTCCGGAACTAATGAATCATTGGCTTAAAATATATGCGAAAAATGCCAATACCGAAGTTCCAGCACTTGAAGGACGAATAAAATCAATCGAGTCAGATATTCAAACAAGCGAAACAAGAGTTAAGAATTTGATTTCAAGAATCGCGGATCTTCCGCCAGAAATCGAAGCCGACGGATTTTATAACCAGATCAAGGAACTCAAAGTAAAAACCGCGAGTTTAAAGGCAATCAAAGACGACCTACTTTCAAAAACGAAAGTCATGAATGGCAAAATCATCGACCAATCGGCATTTGAGAAAAAATTAACCCGAGTGATCGCAAACCTTGAAAAGACCCCGATCGAAGAAAGAAAACCGATTTACCAAAACGTGATTAAATTTGCCGAGATCCACGCAAACAAAGTCAGGCTCGGTCTCTACGCCCCCACAAAGGGCGTAGGAACCCCTGATGACTGCAAAGCCACTGGAACGGAGCATTTTAAATTTTCTGATTTTGAACCCAAGAACCGATCTCTCGTAAACCGTGGGGGTTCGACCACTGTTACGATTGGTGCCCCGGGCCGGACTTGAACCGGCACGACCGTTTAACCGAATCCCAGGATTTTAAGTCCTGTGCGTCTACCAATTTCGCCACCGGGGCTCTTGAACGGATCGAACGAACAAGTTAAAGTTCTTTGGGTGTGGGAGTCAACGGTGAAAGCACAATCGCAGCAAGGCATCTTGAGTTTGAGTTTACAAATTTTAAAACGCGAAGGCGTTCTGCTGTTTTTTTTGACACTTCTTTATACCTTTTTTGATCAACGCCTCACGGCCGCACTCGAAGAATCAATTCGTGATTCAAGTTCTGCCATTTGGCCTCTCGGAGCTATTTCTTTTATCGTCTCTCTCCTTTGGCCACTCTTACTTTTGCTGGTTATTGCTCATGCCGCCAGCGATTCGCCCCACTCACCTTGGACTCTGATTCGCTCTTCTTTTGAGCAAGTCTGTATTGAGTCCCTACGCTCTTGGGGAAAAACTTTGTTTTGGAGCCTGCTTTTAATTGCTCCCGGAATCGTACGCTATATTCAGCTCCTTTTTGTGCCACTCATTGTGCTCTTTGACCCCAACTATTCTGCCGGCACTATCGACGCCCTCGGCAGATCCACGTCGCTGGTAAATCGGAATTTTCTCCGAGTTTTGGGCTTTATCGTCCTGTTTTCCATTCTAATTCCGCTTGGCGTTACGAGTCTTACGGCCGACTATAAGGATCTTATTGAAACTCCAATATCGGGCCTTTTTCTCACCGGTCTTGATGTGGTGATCTCAGTTATTGCGATGGCAGCTTTACTTCGCCTTTACTGGAAGCTTAGCAAATAAGCAATCGCGTCATCCATTTTCGCCTTGCCTCAGCTCTTCGCAACCAGCTTTAATTGTTCGCCCACAAACTCTTATTTTTAGGGCCTTTTTCGAGGAGAAATGCGTGAACTTGCAATTTAACTGGAAAGAAATCAAAACTCGCGGCCGCGGTCTCACTTTCGACGATGTTCTGATGATGCCGACTCGTTCCGAAATTCGTTCGCGAAAAGATCCAAGCCTCCAAACTCCCCTCACCCGTTCTCTCAATATCGACCTGCCAATCATTTCTGCAAATATGGATACAGTCACCGAATCCGAAATGGCGATTGCCCTTCACAAATTGGGCGCCACAGGAATTCTTCATCGTTTCATGACGGTCGAAGCCCAACTCAAAGAAGTGGAGAAATGTAAACAGGCAGGAGTGACTCATATCGCTGCATCAATTGGCGTCAACGCCGACTTCAAAGATCGCGCACTTGCTTTGATTAAAGCTGGCGTAAAAATTTTAACAATCGATATTGCTCACGGACACTCAAGCTCAATGATTGAAACTATGGTTTGGCTCAAAGGCCAATCCCCAGAGACACAAATTATAGCGGGAAACGTTGCAACTCCTGAAGCCACTTCTGATTTAATCGAAGCTGGCGCAGACGCCATTAAGGTCGGAATTGGTCCAGGCTCAATGTGTACCACACGGATCATTACAGGTTGCGGAGTTCCTCAACTGACCGCGATCGCTCTTTGCTCCGAAGTCGCGGCCGAACATGGAGTTCCAGTCATTGCAGACGGCGGAATTCGTACTTCAGGCGATATTGTAAAAGCTTTTGCAGCAGGTGCATCAACTGTCATGTTGGGCTCAATGCTTTCTGGAACAATGGAAACTCCTGGAGAAATTAAGAACGGAAGAAAACAATATCGCGGAATGGCATCTCGTTCCGCACAGGACTCTTGGCGAGGAGGCGTTCCAGAAGGAATGGCCCCAGAGGGAGAATCCACTTTCGTCTCAGTTAAAGGAACTGCTCGTGATGTGCTAATGGAACTTGCAGGTGGAATTCGTTCGGGAATGAGTTATCTCAACGCGACAAGCATTCGCGAAATTCGCGATCGTGCAAAGTTTATCGAGATGACGGCCGCAGGAACTCAAGAATCTAGAGCTCACGGAGTTAAATAGTTTCTGATCATTTTCTCTCGGAAAATCAGACGCATCGCCTCAGCCGCCTCGCGCTCTTGTAGCGATGTCTGATTTTCCCTACACTGATCTCAGAGATGAGTGATTCAAGACCCATTGGCGTATTCGATTCCGGAATTGGCGGGCTTACAGTTTTAAAGGCTCTCGCGCACAATTTTCCTGACGAATCTTTTTTATACTTAGGCGATACTGCAAGACTTCCCTACGGATCCAAGTCTTCTGACACTATTTATCGCTACTCTGAGCAAAATGCTCGCTTTCTTCTCTCGAAAAATGTCAAAGCGGTTGTCATCGCATGCAACTCAGCTTCGAGTCATTTTCCACTTCGAGAAATGCAAGCGATTCCGATTTACAATGTGATTGAGCCTGGTGCCCAGATGGCAATCGCAAGCACAGTTACAAAAAAAATTGGCGTTCTCGGCACCCGCGCCACGGTCGCTTCTGGCAGTTACGCAAAAGCGTTAAAAAAACTAGATGCAGCTGTTGAAATCTTTCAACAGGCTTGCCCACTCTTTGTCCCTCTTGCCGAAGAAGGTTGGGATGAAGATCCAATTACAAACTTAATCGCGTATCGCTACATTCAACCACTTCTGAACTCTGGAATTGATACTTTTATTTTGGGCTGCACTCACTACCCGATTTTACGGCATTCAATTTCGCGGGTCACAGGGTCCCATGCTGCACTCGTCGACTCTGGCGAGGCCCTCTCGCAGATGATAAAGGCCGATATGAAGCGTGAACTTTTGCGACGGAATGCCCACGGCAAACAGGTTTTACGAATCATGACTACCGATGGATCCAGCCACTTTACAAACCTTGCGCAGAAGATTTTGTTTCCTGCGTTGGCGGATGAATTTTCTGTGGTGAACGTTTAATCCGTCACCCTTTTACAAAAACCTAACTATTGAGTTTCCTTAACATTTATCCTTACTTTACTTTGTAAACGAGGACGTCTGCATAACTCATTGTTTTTTAAGAGTTTTTTGGATAGTTTACAAACATGGACAGGCCCATTATTACTCATTATCAGACTCCGGCGGACTATGTAAAAGACATGATCCAGTTCCGGAAAACGACTGAAAAAGACTTCAGTATTGCGCAGTTCTCAAAGAAACTTCGCAGAGTTTCGCCGGCATTGGTCTCTTTAGTAATTGGCAAAAAAAGAAATCTAACACTCGATCGCGTAGATGAATTTTCTAAGTTAATGAATCTCAATGCCAGCGAGAAAAATATTTTTCGGCATTGGGTGGGACAGCTTGAGGACAAAGAGTTTGTTTCGGACACTCCAATGCCTGCTTTCTCGGAGGACAGTCGTAAATCTGCAGGATTGGGTCTTCTCAATGATTGGATCAATGTGTACGTCAAAGATCTCTTGCAAATTGCCGCCATTCAAAAAGATCCGACACTCATTGAAAAACAGCTTCGCACCATCGCCTCTCCCCCCAGAATTAAAAAAGCTTTAGAATATCTTCTCCATGAAGGATATCTGCGCCGCACTCTCGATGGATCCATTGTCTTAGAAACAAAACTCGCAATTACAGAGCCACCGATCCCGAGTAAAAAAATACGCACTTTTCATAAAGGTGCTATGCAAATTGCAAAAGTTGCGATGGACCTTTATCCTCCAGAAGAACGCCTGGCGAATACGATGACAATTCCGCTCGACGAAAACTCTTACCGAGATCTTCTCGAAATCACGGCCGAGTACACAGAAAAACTCAAAGACTTTGCCGCAAAAAACCAAAGCTCAGGGAATCGACTTTATCAACTTATCGTCAACATAAGTCCCGTCGGAGGAAAACTCGAGTGAAACAACTTTTGATTCTTTTCATATTCATAATTCCGCTTTCAGCTCAAACTTCGACGTTTGTTGGAAACGGCGGAGGACAAGGTGACGTTGAACTCGCCGTGACCCTTCGACAGCTCGAAGAAACATTTCGCGCGATCATTGATCACAAAGATACAAAGTCTTTTTGTGAGTGCAATCCTGTTTTCGAAGGACGATCCGTTTGTGACATCTTAAAATCTTTGAAGGAAGATCAAAAACTATACTGTGCCCAAACAATTCGAGCGCAAGCACCCGATCTGCTTCGTAAACTCACAAATGCGGACCCTCGTATCAACTGAACTCGATCCGAAATCGAGGTCTCCGAAAATGGAAAATTGAGAGCTGTTGATGCCGTTACGAACGCAGAGAAAAACGAAATTACAATTAATCTGGATCGTTTTCTCGACATGGCCCCTTATGAACGAGTTTTTCTGCTCAGTCATGAATTGATGCATTTAACAACTATCGAAGGAAAAAGACCGGTAGATGAGGGGCCTTCGGGTCCTTTCACCGGTAGTGATGGTGGCAGAGACTTCCTTAATGCGGTGGGATCTGGAATCGCAGTCTTAAGAGGACAATACAGCGACGAAATCGGTCAATACCGAAGCTCTTTGCGTCGGTCACAGTCTTGGAAACACTTTTGGTTCGAAACTTTGGCCGGCTCTTCGAATCGTACAAAGGAACCCAATACTGGTTATGGCTTTAAGGAAGCCCCAATTGGAGAATTCTCCTTTAAATATGTCTACGAAAATATTTATTTGATTGTAGGCTCGAGATTTGAAAATGCGAACAAGAAATATCTAGGCTCCATCGACGTCAAAGAGAATTCTTCGATCATGAAACTCGGAGCCGGTTATCGATTTTTTCCTGGAAAAAATCCACTTCGGTTTTCAGGACAAATGCACTTTGCCTTCCAGGCAACATACGATTCCATTTTTTCGCAGATAACAATGAAAGATGCTTGGACAAGTACAAAAAAAGATGTCAGCTCTTCCGGCTATAGTCTGTCCGCACAATTTTATATGCCGCTTTTTTGGGGCATTTGGGGCTCTGTGGGAGCTGGTTACGAAAACCACCCTTATAAATATCCAGAC
>JBFWYS010000054.1:0-12009 GCA_050186175.1 Pseudobdellovibrionaceae bacterium | reverse complement strand
TTCAATTGTGGCCAGACAAAGAGCCTTTGTGACGGCAATAATACACGCGTCTCTTAGAAAAAAAGCGTATTTTAGGGATGATTTCATAAGGAGTTTATTTATGAAAACAGCTCTCTTTATTTCTATTTTTTTCTTATCTTTAATAGCCGATGCAAATTATTGCGAAGACAAAGCAGCACGTGCTGTTGAAAAAAAATATCGGGTTCATGTAGTTGAAACTCGACAGCTTGGTGGTGGTTGCGGCGAAGGCGGAGGGCAGATCGAAGTCTGGGCTAAAGCGAGCGATCGGTCCACATACTCGGTGTATTTCGGTGGGTCTTGTAGCTGCGAATGGGTGAAGAGGATTATTCGGTGGGGATACTAAGCAGTAGAAACCCGATTGCGCCCATTATTCTTAGACATATAAAGCGCAGAATCCGCTCTCTTAAATAATGTTTCCCAATCATCCTTAGCAGTCTCGCGAGTAGCAACACCTACTGATACAGTGACAGGAACTTTTTGACCGTTGTATACAAAAGGATAATTCTCTACTGTGGTACGTAAGCGCTCAGCTACTTCAACAGCTTGTTTTAAGGGACTGCCTTGAAGAATAACGACGAACTCTTCACCGCCGTAGCGAGCAAAGAAGTCGTTTGCACGCACGAGTTTATTGCTTACCAAGCTTCCGAGTTCTTTTAAAACGTAGTCGCCACCTGGGTGACCATGATTGGTGTTAATTGTTCTAAAGAAGTCCAAATCAAAAACTAAAATACTAAGCATTTCACCAAGAACATCGGATCTTTTAATCGCTTCGGGACCGCGTACAAGAAGAGCCGCCTTTGAGTAAGCGCCCGTCAAAACGTCTTTCTGAGCCTGATTGTACATCTGCTGACTTGAAGCAGCTTCGATACTCCCCTGCTCTAAGAATTTAAGAATGACGTTTCCGACTTTAATTTGATCGTTGTTTTTTAATTTGTACGGAGTGAGTGGTGGCAAAGGTTGACCATTCACTTGAGTTTTGTTGGTCGAACCTAAATCCATCAATGAGACTTCGTTTGCAGCGCTTGCGAATTTTGCGTGGCTGCGACTGAGGCTTCCGTCGCCAATACTAATTTGCACATCGATCGATCGGCCCATGACCATTTCACTCTCTGTGAGGGCCCATTGTTTTCCGATATAGCCTTGCGGTCCAACAAGTAACACCAATGTAGGCGGCGCTTGATCTGCGGCCTGCATTTTTCCTCTGAATGTGTCACTTTGAAGGACGCTGGTTTTCTCCAGGGTGTCTTCGTTGTCATCAAAATCGTCTGAAACCATGCTGCTTAATTATCCTCTGTCGATTAGATAATTATAGAATTTTACTGACTTTGTCTCAATTGAACTTTTTCAAAATTTGCTGAGCTAGCCTCTTGCCTAGTTCCACTCCGGGCTGGTCGAATGCGTTAATTGCAAGCGCCTCGCCTAAAACCCCAACCAAGAGTTGCATTGCCATAAAATAAAAGCCCAGACCTCGGGCATCCAAAGTCGAAAACTCTATTCGAGAGGTTGAAACCTTATTCTCATTTAAACCAGACTCAGTTGATTCCGCCAAAGTACTCAGAAGAGTTCCTAGGGATTTCCCCTTTAAAATTTCGGTTGAAGGAAAATTGGATTTAGAAAGTTTTGAACCTTGATTCTCACGATCCAGGAAGCGCATGAAAACGACAAATTTATCCTTTGCACCTTCGTTGATCTGCTGAAGAACCGAGTGCTGATCTTGCGGTCCTACCAAACACCATGGAGTACTCACACGAGGAGCCGGTTTACCACTTCGATCTACTTTTTTTGCCAAAGATTCAGCCCAAAGTTGCTCGAGCCAAAGCCCCATAAAACGGCAACTTCCTGCATAAAACCAGAATGAGGTGATCCACTCTTCTCGCTGCCAACTGTTTTGGATTTCACTTACCAAAGATAAAATTTCTTTTTTCGAATCAAGAGCTGCAAGAGCTCCTTGCCTGATCTCCTCAAGAGAGGCACCCAAAAAGGCTGCGGGCAACAACCCTACTGGACTAAGAACCGAATACCGACCACCCACATCAAGTGGAATTTCCAAAGTGGGAACAGAGTTTTGTGCAGCCCAGTCAGCAAGCGAAGATTTCTTATTTTCTGTGATCGCTACGCATTGAGATGAAAAATTCAAACCCTTTTTATCAAAATACTCCTTCAAAAAATCAGCGAGTCCCAGAGTTTCTAAAGTTGAGCCGCTTTTCGAAACTAAGGCGAATGCAGTTTTCTGAAGATTGCGAAGATTTTTTAATTTTCTCTCGAACTCATACGGGTCAACAAAATCCCAGGCATGAATTTGTTTATCTTCCGTTGAAGGCAAGACTTCAGAGAGGACTTGGACACCAAGACTGCTTCCGCCAATTCCGATGACCACCAAGTCAGAATACTTAGCTCTTAACTCTTTTGCCAGTTTTTCGCTTTTTTGCCAAAGTTCGGTTCGTTTGGGAAGCTCTTTAAAACCGATCTCGTCTCTTGTAAAAAACTGACTCCATGCCTTTTCGTTTAAAACAGGAACTTCCGACTTTAAATGTATTTTCATCATGAAACTGCTACATCCTCTTCTATTCGATGATACCCACGCCACTCTTTGAGGCGGCAACGCGGTCTTTCTCCCTTTTCTGGATACTCAATTAGGACATACGTGAGTTTTGTGATTTTTCCAAGACTCTGGACGTCTAAAGAGGTCAATTCTGTCCAGGTTCCGGTGTTGAAATACTCTTTATCGGGTTCCCATTGGCGATATTGGTAGACATGGGAATGGCCAAAAATGACAGAGTGCACTCGCTCATCCTGAAGGACTTTACGTGCTGATTCAGACAAATCTGGAAAAATAGCGCTCTCTAGAACCACCTTCAAAATTCTCTTGAACGGCCAATTATGTCTTGGGTCGCGGCTTAGCACCGAGCGCCCGAAGAAACCAATGAGCTTAAAAAATGTAACGGCTGTAAAAAAGAATTCATTCACAAAGGCCCATCGCAACATCTTTGAGAACGGTCGGATTTTATCGACATGAGGATGCTCCTGTTTAATTCGTAAAACAAATTCAACAAAGAAATGAGAACCAAAAGGAAGATTTAAAATTGGCTCAGGCAGATCTTTTTTCAAAAAGAACTTTTTTGGATCGAAACGGTTCGCAGCTTCATGCATATGCCCATGTTCGATGTGCACGCCATCAAAGAAATAAACGATGTTCTTGAATTTTACATTGGCACCAGCGGCCTCATTAAAAAGTTGGCGTAGCGCCGGCCACAACATGGCCTGATCGTGATTGCCAACAACATATGTGATCGATCGACCGGGCTTTGAGGTAAATTCCCTCATTGCTTTAAAAACCGCAGCATGCCCATCAAGAATAGATTTCATCACATCAAGACAAACGGGCTCTGTTAAGACAGTTAAAAAATGTCCTTTGTAATCAACCTGCAAAAAATTAAGAAAATCGCCGTTGATAATCAGCTCAACTTCATAGTCGCGATATTCGCCGGAAGAATAGTAGTGCAAGAACTCGATAAATTTATCACCATAATAAAATTCTTCTAATGAGTTCGTTCCCCCATCTCGATTTCTTCGGCCTTTTCCCAAATGCATATCACTGACAACCAAACGAATTTTTTTTGGTTGAGGTTCTTGGGGCTGCTGAATCTCTTTGGAGTTGTTCGCTTCTTCCATGTCTCTGCTTAATCTATTCTGCTTTTTTTATCGGATATACAGTGTCTTCACCAACTTCTAGGTTGGTCAAGGCCAGTCGCAAGGCACGAACTGTGCGTCTAATTTGCTCTTGGTTCTGATCAATATTTTTGTTCAATTCCTGACATTTGTTGCGATAGTTGTCACATTCAATTTTTAACTGATCCATTTTTCGCTTCAAATCTAAAAGAGCGTCGTCTTTAGATTGAATCAAAGCTGTTTTCTCCATTTTCAAAAGCTCGAGACGATTTTCTAGTTCTCTTTCGCGCAGGCGAATTTTTTTAAGGTCCGAAGACAGGCGCCCTTCAAGCTCTTCAACTTTGGCGCGAAGTCCACGGTTTTCAATTTCTTTGTATTGAATAGAATTTTTTAGCAAATGAATTTCAGCTTCAAGAGACTCCTTAGCCTCTCTTTTCTCTTGATCCACTTGCCCGAGGCGAGATTGTAAATCATCAGAACGGCGGCGCATCGTCTCACCTGCAGAGGCCAACTCCTCATTTTCCGCTCGCACTCGTTCTAATTCCTTTTCGAGCTCAAGAATTCGACTTTGAGCAATACGTAAATTATCGGCTTGTAAAAATGTAGCTTCGGGACTTGTCATCGCCGTCGCAGCACCCGTTCGCGCAGAGGCACGAACAGCACCGTAGCTGACTTTAGTTTTAACCTCTGGACTGCTTTTAGCTTTATTTTTGTTGCCGTCTACAACGCGAGCCATTCCTGCAACTGCAACTGTTTTGTCATCTGCATGCGAAGAGCTTTGCGAAACTTCTGATCCTTTTTCCTCGGCACCTGATTTATTCGTGCTTGGAAGTGCGATCGTTTTATCTTCGGCACGAGTTAAGTCCAAAAGCTGGGATTTTTGGTCCATAGTCTCAAAGACAGAGGGATCCATCTCAAGAGGCTCACTTTCTTCTGAGTCGGAATTGTCGGCAGTTGAAGCAAATAAATCAGCTGGCTCCCCCAGCGATTCGACATGAGGGGGAAAAAGATCATCAGAATCATTTCGCGAATGACCGTCACGCATGTTTTTAACATCGTTGATCAAGTCGTCTTCGACTTTTATGGCGATTCGCGTTTTAATCGTTTTCTTTTTCATCCGCTCTAACTATCGGAAAATCTTCTGAATCTCTAAAGAGATGGAATCCTGAAAACCTAGGTTTTAACGAATTTTCCGAGCCCTAGGTCCTGATCCTGGCACAGGGATGGTCCAGGACCTGGTTCTGGGTCCGTTATCTGTATTGCGACTCTGCGATTTTTTCGTATTTAACGAGAGAGGAAGTTTGTGGAATTGTAGCCGGAAAATAGGAGTACGGGACAAAAGTTGATTGCTCTGTCCGAACATTCATTGTGACTGAATTATTGTCATCAAAAAAAAATAACAACACAATAGCAAGATGATTTCTCAGATCCATGAGGCCTCACTCTTTTGAATTCAATGGTGTTATTTTATATTAAAGGTCGGAGCCGAGGTTCCCCAATGATTTTTGGAAATCTGGGTTAAGGTCTCTGGCCGCGGCCTTCGTGTAGCCAGCTTCATAAAAAACAAAAAATGCCGCTCTTTTCAAGCGGCGTTTTTATAAACTACATTTTATAAAATTTAAACTATGCGAGTGCGATAATTTTTAAATAATCACTCATCTTGCTTTCAATATCGCCCATTGTAACTTTTGAAAGAGCGCCAAGGCCGAAGTCTTGAATCGTGAAGCTTGCCATGATCGCACCCCGTACGCACGCCTGGCGAAGATCGTGCGCCTGAGGCGGACGACTTAAGCTGGCAAGATACCCGAAGAATCCACCGGCGAATGTATCTCCTGCTCCAGTTGGATCCACAACTTCTGGAGTTGGGAAAGCCGGCAATGAGAAGTATCCATTTTCTTTTGAGTACATAACGAATCCGTACTCACCACGCTTGATAACAACGTACTGAGGTCCCATTTTTGTGATTTCTTGAGCGGCAGAAACCGCATTCTTTTTGCCAGTGAGCATTTTTGCTTCACCTTCATTGATCAACACAACATTGATTTTACCAAGAACTTTATCAAGATCCTTACGCGCACCTTGAATCCAGAAATTCATAGTGTCGCAACCGATAAAGATTGGAGACTTCACTTGATTTAAAACTTGCATTTGTAGAGCGGGGTGAATGTTAGCCAAGAAAACGTACTTTGAATCCGTGTAGTGAGCTGGCAATTGCGGATTAAATTGTTCAAAAACATTGAGCTCTGTTTTTAACGTTGTCGCTTCGTTAAGATCTTCGCCGTAAGAACCTTCCCAATGGAATGTTTTACCGGGAACTTTTGTCATTCCAGAAATATCGACATTTCTTTTTGTGAGAACTTCCATATCAGATTGCGAGTAGTCTTCACCAACAACACCGACTACGCGAACTTTTGCCATCATTGATGCGGCTACAGAAAAATAATTTGCTGATCCGCCAAGAGCACGATCCTTTTTTCCTGATGGTGTTTTTAAAGAATCGTAAGCCAAACTTCCGACGACCAAAATTTCTGACATTTCTTTTCCTCCCTGTGTGGTTTTACAAAATAGGTCTTTTAAAAATTTAAACATTGATTAGAGACTGGCCTGCATTTGTGCGGGCCATTTTTTCTTTTTATCCTCTTTAGGTACGACTGCCATTTCTTTTGGATGATTCTCATACAGCGAAGTGAGCTGTCCGCAAGCGGCGTAAATATCTCGTCCCATCGTTTTTCTCAAAAGAACATGGGCGCCTAGGCGAATGAGCTCCTCTTGGAAGAGAGAAACCTGTTCATCACTTGGACGAACGTAACCAGAATCTGGGTGTTCGTTAAAAGGAATGATATTAATTTTGCAAGGAATATCTCGTGTGAGTTTATATAAACGATTCGCATCCTTCAGAGAATCAGTAACTCCTTTTAAGAGAACGTACTCGAAAGTAATACGATCGCGAGTGCGCTTATAATGTTCACGGCAGGCATCTAACAATTCCGCAATCGGCCATTTTTTATTGATTGGCATCACCTGAGTGCGGATCTCATCGTTTGATCCGTTCAAGCTCACCGCCAAACGAACTTTTGCTTCCGCCACTAAATGCATCATCGGAACGATACCCGAAGTTGAAACTGTCACCTTACGACGAGAAAAATTCATTCCCCAAGAATCGTGAAGAATATCGATACTCTTGAAAACGTTTTCTGGATTGTCGAGAGGCTCGCCCATTCCCATGAAAACAATATTCGTGATTCTGCGACCGCTCTCGCGAAGTTTATCTGTCACGCGCATAAACTGACCGACAATTTCGTCAGCGCGCAATCTTCGTTTCAATTTTTGTTTTCCAGTGAAACAGAATTTGCAACCCATGTTGCAGCCGATTTCGCTTGAAATACAAAGAGTGAGGCGATCTTCGTTTGGAATTAAAACTGCTTCAACAGTTCCATCGCCCACATTAAAAAGATATTTTTCAGTTCCATCAATTTTGCTAACTGTGTGTTGAACAACTGCCGGCATATCGAAATTCAAAAGTCCCGGAAGTTCCGCGCGAAAATCTTTCGATAAATTGGTCATTTGTTCGAAGTCGTTAATGCGTCTTTCGTAAACCCATTTAAAAAGCTGTTGAGCACGAAATTGCTCTTTCCCAAGGCCCTTTAAAAAGGTTTTGAGATCGTCTTGGGTCATACTGTAGAAATTAGCTGCATTTTGCATAGAGAATGGTCCTACCATAAATGACCAGACAGGCTCAAACAAAGAGAGCGCCGACGAAAAAAAGAAACGTGAAAACCACTGAGGTTCCAAGGATTATGTAACTGTCTGAAAATATTATGGTAAATCGACTTCCTGCAAAGATGACAGGAGGATTCCAAGTCTATTTTAGACGTTTACTCTCAAGAAACTGAACGAGTCTCCCATACGTATCGGCATTCGGCTCGTATTCTGGGGAAGAAGCTGCTGATGGCTCGCCTGCCCAAAGATCGTTAAGTCGACGCGAAGTTTATTTCATCTTACTTAGAGCCCTGAGAGTACAGGCGACGGCACGAGGTCGCGTGGACAAAACCGCCTTTCTTCATGATGGCTTCTCGGGTTTTTTCGAGTTTATTGGCGATGTCTTTAAGATCTTCACGCACGCTCAATTTTTTTCCAGAAATTCTAGTAAGTTCAGCTGAAAGTTCCTCTGCGAGCATTTCTCTTGCCCATGCCCTTGTTAAATTTTTAAGAGCATAGACTTTTTTAAAGCGCCACTGAGAATAGATCCCCTCAAGCCCATATAAAAATCCGGCCGAAAAATAGCGCTGTATACTTTTGAAGGCATATTTCTTGTACTCGACGTCAAACTCTCCGGGGTCGCGCAAATTTTCATTCGGTGGATCTGCAGGAAGAGAAAGCCCCAGGGCCTTGCGAACCTCTTTAGCAAAATCAAATCCACCAAAGTCACGAAATTCAAAATGACTGATTTCTCCATTTACCAATGCAACTAAAACATTCTGTGCATGGGGCTCCATCGTAATCCCTTGGAGAGCAAACTCAATCCATACTTTCGCAAAAGGACGGATGATTTTTGTGCGGGCGAAGTCAAGGGGGTCTAATCCACTCTCATCAATAAGTTTCTTTAGGAGAGCGCCTTCCTTTACTTTTTTTGACCCACCATAAAGAGCAAACAGAGGAGCCACCGTCATTTTTCCAGCCAACATTTCAGGATTAAATACGCGAAAGATTTCGCCGCCCTCTTTAAGACCTTTTGGAATCAGTCCGACCACCTCATGCATGAAAGAGATTTTTTCACCTAGACGGATTTGCGCGAGGATTTTAGAGGCCTCAATGCTGAAATGAGTTTCAAACCCCGGAATAATTCTCGGAGATCCCGCAATTTCTCTATTTAGACTCACCTTCGCTACAAAAGGGAAATGCTCCGCTCCTACTTTCCAAACTAAAAGCCCTCGAGAAGAAGCTGAAGGAATCGCTTTAAATATTTCAGTTTCAATGGTGCGATCCTTTACAATTTCAGGGTAAAAATCCAAAGACTCCGGGTGAATAAAGAAAAGGCGTTCCGGCTTTCCCGTACGAAGATTGATTCGCTGAGTGAGCTTTTTAAGCTCGCTCGGCACTTCACTTTGAAATTTTTCGAGGATTTCTTCTGGGAGCCAATAACCTGTGAGATCAAAAACGGTCTTAGCCTCGGGCCGGTACTGTGGGTCCTGATTGTTTTCATTGATCACAGAAATATAACGAAGATCCGCTTCTTGAGAGGGATGATAGATCTCGTAAATCCACCATTCCAACACAGCTGGAGGGAGCTTTCTCATCTCTGCAGGAACCTTGCTCATGTCGGGCGCAGGCCAAGCGACGGCCGTCAAAAATATCGACACGGCTAATAGCGTGACCTGAGATATAAGGGTTCTTAAACCGAATGATTCCATTACCTTTTAGAATAGCAACGAACATACCTTTAATAGGTAACAGCGACCCGATATTATCCTCTTTGACATTGGCAATAATGAACGTTACTTTCGCGCCGCCTACGAACAAGGGGATTCCATGCGTTTTTTATTTGCTCTATTTCTTTTTAGTATTTCTGCTCAGGCCGCTAAGCTCGAAGGCCTCGAACCTAAAATTGATAAGTATATAAAAGAAAACCAGGAAGTAGATAACGTAGGAATTGCCGTCGGAATCGTGCACAAAGGCGAACTCGTTTTCTTTAAGGGATATGGATATCGCGATCGTGCGAATAAATTGCCAGTCACTCCAAATACGCTTTTTAGAATTGCTTCGAACACAAAATCTTTTATGGCCACCTCTCTCGCAATGGCCGAAGAAAAAGGGAAAGTCAATTTAGAGGTTCCCGTTCGTGATGTTCTTCCCGATTTCAAACTTGAAAATGAAGATATTTCGAATCAGGCCACACTCGTGGACCTCCTCAGTCACCGAGTTGGACTGCCTCGCCACGATGCCTTTTGGTACTTTACACCTTTTACTCGCGCCGAACTTTTTTCGAAGCTGCAGTATCTGGAAATGAATAAAAACGCGGGCGCGGGATTTCGTGAGATGTGGCAGTACAACAATCTTATGTACATGACTCTCGGAATTGTTGGAGAAAAAATCTCTGGGCTCTCATGGGACAATCTCATCAAGACCGAAATTTTATCTCCTCTGAATATGACAAACACGATGTTCACCATCGCTGAAATGCAAAATAGTTCTGACTACGCATTTCCTTACGCAAAAAAAGAACTCTTAGCTCTTAAGCCCTACGAAGCGATGACCGCAGCGGGTGCCATGGTTTCAAATACCAATGACTTGGTGAAATGGGTTCGCTTGTTTCTCTCAAACGGAAAAACCACTGACGGAACTCAAATCATTTCGCTCGCGACCATCGAAAAAATGTTCCAAGTGGAATCGATCTCGACCGGCGAACTGCCTGTTAAATACTGTAGAGGATGGTTTATCAATGAAATCGCCGGACATAAATTGCTCTGGCACGGGGGGAATATTGATGGCTACTCTTCAATCGCCTCGTTTATGCCAGATGCTGATCTAGGGGTTATAGTTTTGGTTAATCAGACGGCTGGCATTCAGTTCCAACTTCCCTTTCCGTTGATGGAAGATGGGAAAATCCGCAAATTTTTGCCACTTATCATTTACGAACATCTCCTCGACCAACAGGAAGCTGCATTGCAAGCATTCAAAGTTTCTTCGTTAAATGATGTCCTGATGATCGACACAAAGAAATCGCTTTTAAAGCAGAATTCGGTCAAAAAGTTTTCTGTTTTAAATACCGGTGCGAAAACTATGTTAGGCACTTTTACTCATCCTGCTTACGGAGATCTTGAACTTTATAATGACCTTACAGGTAACTTACGAATGAACTATTATGGCAACGACTGGAAACTGATTCCAACAAGCACAATTGATGTTTATCACGCTGAGGATCTCGGAATAAAAGTGACTGTTCAAAGAACCGGAAAGCAGATTTCAACTGTGCTCGTTCCTTTCGAACCATCAGTTTCGGATATTCGATTTCGATAGGCTCTTAAACTAACGAATCCAGTTTGAGACTTTGCTTTGATCAACAGTTTTCATAAAACTGTCTGACACTAATCGAATTCCGCTACTGTGGGTACGTTGTCGGTATTTGCTTGGATACTTTAATGACAGGCTCGCATTCAAGTATGGCTTCGAATATAAGCTTCCAGCTCGGGCAGAGTGCAAGGCACACAACCAATTTTTCCTACCACAACACCAGCAGCGTAATTCGCTAGACTGCAGGAGTGCGCGATCGGAAGCCCTGCTGCAAATCCCATTGCAAGAGCGGCGATAACGGTATCGCCGGCACCAGTGACATCAAAAACTTTACGTGCATAAGTCGGAACCTGAGCAATTTTATCATCAGAAAAAATACTCATGCCCTCCTTACCTTGAGTCACTACGATATCTCGAGCGCCCGTCAATTTTTTGAGAGTCTTTCCAATTTTTTCCATCTTGTCGGGAGTCTCACGAAGCTCATCAAAGTTGAGACCCGTAAGAGCCAAAGCTTCGTCGTAATTTGGTTTTAAAATATCCACCCCAGCATAATAACCCACGGGAGTTGTACGGTGTGGATCGAGCAAAACACGCTTGCCCCCATTTTTACCAATTGCCATCACGGCTTTCAAAAGACTCTCGGTCATGACACCTTTGCCGTAATCTTCAAGAATCACGACATCTACTTTTGAAATCGCATTTTCAATTTGTTTAACTAAACTGTTCTCGATTTCTTTTGAAATAAATCTTTTATCTTCATAATCAACGCGAACAATATGATGAGGTCCAGTCATCACCCTTTGTTTACGAGTGGTTGCACGACTCGTGTCTTTAACTAAAAAGTCGGTTGAAATTGACGACTGGCGCAACAACCCACAAAGTTTTTCTCCACCGAGATCGTTGCCAATAACAGAAACTAAAATCGGTTCTCCACCAAGCCCCGTCACATTTTGAGCGACATTGGCTGATAAACCCAAGCGTTCTTCTTCATTATCAACATCAAGCACAGGAACCGGCGCCTCCGGAGAGATGCGACGCACCTGGCCCGTTACATATTCATCAATGCCGACGTCCCCAATAACGAGGACTTTTTTACCTCTAAGCTGCGATAACGAAGATAAAATCTGCTCACGACTCGGAACCATCTGATTTGTCATAGACTCTAGAACTAAACCATTTCATTAAATAGCGCAAATCCCGCAAATTTCTGACCTCGAAAAATTAGGACTCCCGGCCAGGAGGTCCGGGAGTATAACCTCTCATGGATGGATCAACTATGCGGACAACAAAGAAAACTTCACACCCAAA
>JBFWYS010000053.1:0-12047 GCA_050186175.1 Pseudobdellovibrionaceae bacterium | reverse complement strand
AATTTTCATATTCCAATTCTTCGGTTTTAACTACACGAGCCATTACTTATCATCCTTTCTCACTAACCACATACTAAACGCGCTAGATGCATTTTCTTCATCCAAAGTCATCAAGTTCATGATGCGATCTTTAAGCAATTCACTTTCAGCTTTGTCAGGATCCACCGCCTCTTCCAGCATCGGAAGCGCAGCACTCATACCTGGCAAGCTATTATCAACGGCCTGAAGCTCTTCGAGCTCCTCGATAGTTTTAGGCAACATTTCCTCCACTGAATCTTGAAAGCTGTCTGTAATCCACTGCATAAAGGGCCGAACGACAATAAAGAAGAAAAGAGCCAAGCTGAAACCCAGTAGCGCCCATTTGAAAAGAGCATGCAAGAGCTTCTTTCTCTCAAGAGACGTTAGAAGTTTGTCTGCTTCAGAGAAATCTTCTATTGTGAACTGCGCGCTTTCGACTTTTACACTATCACCCCGAGCGGCATTGAAACCGATTGCATTTTTAATGAGAGATTCGAACTTCGCCAGTTCTGCGGCATTACGCGGAACCCATTTTATTTCTTCAGTTCCATCCTCTTTTTTTGTAGTTTCCATGATTCCGTCGACAAGTACCGCAACGCTGATTCTTTCTAAACCACCGGCGGCCTCACGCACATTGCGAGTTGTTTTTGGAACTTCAAAGTTGGTTGTTTTAATTTCTTTTCTAACATTCTGATTAAACCCGACTTGGCCCGAGTCCTCTGCACCTGGCAAGTTCGCACGAGATCCAGGAACACCCGATGGATTGGTTCGACTTCCGTCAAGAGCCTCTTCTTCCGATTGCTGAGAGCGGATCGCCGTCTTCTCTGGGTCCACCATTTCTTCGACCGATGTCACGACTTTGTTATTAAGTGACGCTTCGACCTTGGCAATAATTTTTCCCTGTCCAACAACTTTTGCCAGAATATCTTCGATGCGTGTTTGGAATTCAGATTCAACTTTTCGTTTGAGATCTAAAAGATCGGAGGTCGCACTTGCAGCCGAGTCTGAGTTTCGAGTCATCATTTTTCCACGATCGTCTACAACCGTCACACGATCTGGATCCATACCCTCAACCGACGATCCAACAAGGTGCTGGATGCCGCGAATTTGCTCGGGCGAAAGACTCTTTCCTGGATGTAACTCCACAACGACTGAGGCCGTCGGCTGCGAAGATTCCTCTAAGAATGTTTTTTTACTTGGCATTGCCAAAAGAACTTTAGATTGCCTTACTGCACTCAAAGTATTGATCGCACGAATCAATTCACCTTGTAACGCTCTTTGATAGTTCACTTTCTGCGCATAAGAGCTAGTTCCAAAATCTTGTTTGTCAAAGATCTCGAGTCCAACTGCGCCAATCTTACTGCCGCCGAGCTCGGCCATCAAAGTCATCTGAGTTGAGTGTAACATTTCAGAGGGAATGTTGATTGTTTTTCCATCTTCCTTGAGCTCAAAGGGGATATTCTTTTCTTGAAGTTTAGCAACGATCGTAGGAACTTGATCCGATGGAATATTTGTAAAAAGTGGGGCCCATGTTTTTCCGCTCACCATCATTAAGAGTGTGAGGCCAGCAAGAAACGTAATCACCGAAACGGCAACTATCGAGGCCCGCTTTGTGGGACTTAAACCTTTATAGAACTCGCGAAACTGAACAACTATGTTCCCAAAAATTTTATTCAAACCCTTCCCCCCGCTATCGAACTCTTAAAACTTCAAACTTTTTGAAAAGCCGTAAACAAACGACTCATCAAACCTGCATCTTCATAACGTCTTGGTACGCCTCTATGATTTTGTTTCTTACCTGCACCATCAACTTGACAGCGATGTCGGCCTTTTCGGCAGCCATCATGACTTCTGGAATATTGTCAGTTTTTCCTGTAGCAAGTGCCTGCATGGCCTTATCAGAAGTTTTTTGGAGTTCGTTTACTTGCCCAACGGCATCTTTGAGAGTATCAGAGAATGATTTTCCGTCTGCAGCCCCCACAGCGTCGGGTTTAAGAGTCGTGGTTTTGTTGTCCCCAATACTTCCCGTATTTAAAAATTTACTTCCATTCGCTATTGTAAAACCGTCCATGGCTTCACCTTTTTCTCTCTGCATCTCAAATGGGAGATGCTTTAATCATACCTAAATTAACGGCCTAACTGCAATGCACTCATTGCCATATCCTTAGTCGCTTGCATTGCCGAGACGTTGGCCTCGTAAGAGCGAGTGGCTTGAATCATGTTGGCCATCTCTTCCATTAAGTTCACGTTTGGCATGGCTACATTTCCATCTGGTCCTGCATCCGGATGTGTTGGATCGTATTTTAAAATCGGAGCTTTCGTATCACTGATCACATCTGTTACTTGCACACGATTCATTTCGCGATCAGGAACGGCTGTTAAAACCTCACCAAAAGTCTTGGCATCGGGAATCGCTTCAAGAACAACATCTTTTCTGCGATAGGGGCCGCCCTCAGGAGTTCTCGTCGTATTAATATTTGCGATGTTGCTTGAGATCGTATTCATGCGCAGTCTTTGCGCTGTCATACCGCTCGAACTGATTCGCATTCCTGTCATAAAATCAGACATTAGCTTCTCCCTTCAGTTGCGGCGTAGCGGATCGAAGCTAATTTTTTATTGATAAGAGCAAGGGCGGCTTTGTACATGATCGTGTTCTCTGCCAAATTCGCCATTTCTTTTTCCATATCAACGGTGTTGCCGTCGTTGTTAACAGCGCCTTCAGGATTTTCATAAACATCGGGAGCTACTTTTGAAAGTGAACCCCCACCGACTGACATGTGATCTTCATGTGTCGTCGAGCTTTTTCCGAAACCTTCAAGGTCAAGTGCGCGAGACAAAGCATCCTCAAAGTCAACTTTTCTCGCGTGATAACCTGGCGTCTCGGCATTGGCGATGTTCGCCGAAGTCACGTTATGTCGCACCTGCCGCAGACTAACTGCCGATTGCAATCCCTGCAGTGTTTTATCGAAGATCGAACTCATCTCGAACTCCTATTGTTATCTTGAGCGTTTTCCATTGCCGGAATTCGCTCGATATATTTTTTATAATCCTTATTCCATTCTGAATTTTTCATTTTTTCCTGAGCCAAGCTATACCAAGTCATCGTTTTTTCACTATTCAATGGCTCCCAAATTTCTTTAGCTTTTTGCAACTCGCCTTTTTTGAAATAAATACTTCCGACTTCGTAGCGAATCGAATGCAATGGACGTTTATCTTCAAATTTGGTTAGCAATTCATTGTAATAGTTCGCCGCCTCATCATTTTTTCCGTTGTTTGCGGCAATCTCGCCTAGCGACTTGAGACTCTTTGCATAGAGATCTTCTGTGGATGTTGGATTGGCTTTTCCAAGCTCGTAAACCTTTTTCCAATTTTTTTCAGCTTCGCCCATATTTTTTTCCTTGGCCGCGATCTCTGCCATTCTTGCGTAGGCCGAAATCAGTTTCTCGGGTTGGCCCTTCCATTGATCAATAAGATCCGTTAAATAACGTTTCGCCGGTTCGATCTCACCTTTTCTCTCCATTAGCTCAGAAGCAATCCTAACTCTCTCCACTTTTTCTTCATCCGTTAGAGCATCGGTCGATTTGATTTTTTTGAAATCTTCGTATGACTTGCTTAATTTATTTTCATGCAGATTCACAGATGCCAACCGAAGGTTCATTTGGTCCTCGTTTGGGTAATCTTCAAAGAGACGTCTTTCGTGATCCTCTTTAGTTCCCTTGATCTTTTTGATTTCAGCGAGAAGCTTAGAATACTGGACATCCGCTCCCTCATAAAGGCCCGTAGCTTCAAAAGCCTGTCCCAATAAATAGCTCATATCAATTCTCTTTGAGTTTTTGAGCCACCCGCTCGCGTTTTCGCTCTGATAACGGAGCGCTTCGAGATATTTGCCATCCTCTACCTTTTTGCGTACATGCTCGGTCATGTTTGTGACAATGCGGTCAGCAATTACATCAAATCGAGCGGTTGTCGGATTCGCTTGATAGAATCTTTCTAACTCCTTAATTGATTCCAAATTTTCGCCTCTTTTTTGCAAACCATCTGCAGTCATGATCGTTGCAAATTCGTCCATCTTAAGTAGAGTCGACTTTTTTGAAATTTCACGAATGCTCGCAATTCCTGCTTCAAGTTCTTTGGGCTTCATGTTTTTCATTCGCTGCGAGAGCATTCTCATGCGAGCGACAGTTGCACTTGTGTTTTCGCCGTAACGAAAATAGGTCTCTAGGTAAGTTCCCATGACCCGACTTTGATCGGCACCCAAAATTTCGAGCAATTCACCCAAACGGGTCATGGCATATCCCGCATGTGGGTGAGATGGAAATCTCTTTAAATGATCTCTGTAGGCATCAAGACTTTTTCTGTACTGCCCCAACCAAAACATAGATTCAGCCGTATTGTAGAAGGCATTTGGAAAGTTCTTCCAATCCTTCGGGTTCTTTTCAAAAGCTTGTTGATACGACTCCACAGCCTTATTAAATTCTTTAGCCTGAAAGTGAACATCACCTTTTAAATAATAAGCTTCGGTACGGGCAATTGGATTTTGTGCTTTAAGACTGATGCCTTCTAAAAGAGACAAGGCATCTTGAAAACGATTGAGCTTTACATAGGCGTCCGCTAGTGCCAGCTCTGCAGCATCTTTCATTTTTGATTCTGGGTAATCAGAAATATATCGCTGGAAAACGCGAATGCTATTAAGTGCATCTCCACGATCTAAATAAGAAAACCCCATTAACATCATTGAGCGGGGCGCCAATGGAGACTTCGGAAACTGCTGCATGGCCTCTCTGTATTTCACCATTGCAAGTTCGAATTTCTCAGGTGCTTGATTCTCTTTCCACAGCGAATAATAGGCATCCGCCTTCATGAAGAGAATCATTTCTTTGTAATCTGTCTTCGGATACTTTTCTAAAAAAAGCTCTGCCGTCTTAATAAAAACAGCCGTCCTCTTCTTTTCAAAAAGTGTCAGCAAAAGCTGAGCTTCTCTGTTTTCTTCAGATTCTTTCGGAATGATTTGGTAAATCGGTGGGTTCTGCAAAAGTCTTTGTAAGTGAGGATTCTCGACTTTCAACATTGGAAATTGCAAATAGACATTCTTTTTAGAGCGCAAAATCGCGTCTGGCTTGATTTCATAGTCACGAATTGAAAAACGGTCGTAATTTGGATCGCCACCATCAAAGACACCTGAACGAACTTCAGTTTCGAGAGTCGGCTGCTCAGCTTCTTCGTTGAGGCCACCTGGAACTTTTCCTTGTGGAACTAGCAAATCCGAAGCTGGCTTTCTTTCAGTTTTCTTGATAGCAATTTTTTGCGAAAGCTGACTCTCTTCGGCTGCTTTTACTTCTTGTTTCGCAACTGGTTTTTCAGCCTTTGGTTCTTTCGGAGTTTCGGAAGATTGATTTCTAAAAAAATCGACGATCAGGCGAGAGGGTTGATCCGTTAAATAATCAAAACTTTCAACTTTCTTGTCTGCCAAAAAAAAGCGCACTGAAGTTTGTCCACCTGTTCCAGAAGGATCAATTTCGACCTTTTTGATCATTTCATTTTTCCAATTTTGCAGGTCTTTTTTTGCCGCTGCTGAAAGATTTGGCAAAAGCATTTCCATAATATTTTCACTCTTGTGCTCGACTTTTTTGAGGTCGTAGGCCCATTGATCAAGTCCGCTGAACTCTAAATGTACAGCATCACCGACCTGTGCCATTTTTGCCGACACTTCCGCCGAATCATTGGCCTGAGATTCAATTACAATGATTGAACTCATCAACAGACTTAAGACTAAACTGGACAACAGTCGCAACATCATGCCGTTCTTCTTCCTCTCCATCATAGAGAATTCAAAGCATATGCGATGCCACCTACGAACGCGCCTCAGATTTCTTATATTTCATTATACACCCGTTTTTCGAGTGGCTAGACCCCAAAACCTTGTCAGGCCTGACAATAGATTGACTCTCAGATAACTTGACTGAAGAACTGACTTTTAAGAAGCTCGACTTTCATCCCCACTCGAAGGTCTAAGATTCTAATATTCCATTAGTTTTTTGGAAAGTATTTGCATCTTAATTCCGATAAGGAGTTCGAACGAGGATTATTAAACAACGCAGGAATTTGCATCGTGATGTCTCATATTGGAATTTTCATTTTTCTTGGTTCATTTTTTTTACTGACCTCCTGTGTCTCCGTAAATGTTGGCGGCGACAAAACCAGTAAAGCAAAAGATGTGGCTTATGATTCTCCATCTTCTCCATTCTCTTCTGTAAAAATGGAAGGTGCAGATCAGACTTGGCAAAGTGATAAAACTGGGAACACGATTTCTTTTATCTCCGAATGCGGCCCTTCTGCAGATATGTCACTTGAGTCCATCCAAACGGATTCTCTTTCTGGGCTCGCAGCCAAAGAGATCAAAAGCTCAGAGGAAATTGAGTATAACAATCGTGCAGCTCTTAAGACTCATGCTCGTGGAAAAACAGATGGTGTTTCTGTAGAAGTCAAGCTCATGATTTTTAAGAAAAACGGATGCACATACACGCTTTCCTACTCGGGTGTCAGCAAAACATTCGATAGGGAAATGACTCATTTTGAAAAATTCTTGAAAGAATTTAAGGCACCATGAATACAGCACCTCTTATTTTATTCTTCATCGAATTTTTCCACTTTGTTGGCGGCGTTGGAATTCTGACTAAAAATATCCTTAAAGACCTCAGTACACGCCCTTTTTATTTTCGATTGGTAGTTGATCAGATGTATCTGATCGGGATCAAATCTTGGCCGATCGTGATCGTTACTGCAATTAGTTCCGGAATGGTCATGGCGCTTCAATTCGGCATGGGTCTCGAAAAGTTTGGCGGAAAACTTTACGTTCCAAAAGTCGTCTCTCTTTCAATTATTCGTGAGATCGGTCCGGTGTTTACAAGTCTTATGTTAGCAGCTCGTGTCGGATCTGGAATCGCATCAGAAATTGGTTCTATGGTGGTGACTCAGCAGATTGATGCCATTCGCGCCTTAGGAACTTCGCCGATTAAAAAAATCGTCATTCCACGAGTTTTAGCAGCTATCATCACAGTTCCTCTTCTTGCAGGAATCGCAAATCTTGTGGGGGTCGGCGGGGGTCTGATCGTTGGAGTCGCCGAACTCAAGCTAGACGCAAATTTTTATTATCTTAAAATTCTTGAGACCATCTCTCTAGCTGATCTGTTCTCGGGTCTTGGAAAAACTGTTTTCTTTTCGCTCTTTATTTCCATTCCGGCTTGTTACTTCGGACTCACAACTGAAAAAGGAACTCGAGGAGTCGGAATTGCAACGACGAAAGCCGTTGTGACTGCATCAATTATGATTTTAGTTGGCGATTTTATATTAACAAAATTTTTCTGGATTATTGAAAAATGGGCGCAATCATAGAAGTTAAAAATTTTGCAAAATCATTTGGCTCGAAAAAGGTCCACAAAGACGTTTCCTTTCGAGTTAATAAGGGCGAATGCGTGGGCCTCATAGGAGGATCCGGTGCCGGGAAAAGCGTCATTTTACGCAGTCTGATTGGTCTAGAAAAACCCGATATGGGAAAAATTTTGATTCATGGAGTAGACATCACCCAATTTCGAGAAAAAGATTTAATCGATGTTCGGAAAAAAGTCGCTTATGTTTTTCAAGGCGGAGCTCTTTTTGACTCGATGACTGTTTTTGAGAATTTGGCATATCCATTACGAGAACATACTTCACTCACGGAGCCAGAAATTCGCAAGAAAATCCACGACCAACTCGACGAGTTTGGTCTTTCCGGTAATGAAAGTATTTACCCAGCCTCACTTTCTGGTGGAATGCAGAAACGTGTGGGCCTGGCGAGGGCTATTATTATGGGGCCAGAAGTGGTGCTCTATGATGAGCCCACGGCAGGACTCGACCCCTTCAATACAAAAAAAATTCAGGAAATGATTTTACGTTTAAAAACAAAAGGAGTGACTTCTATTTTGGTCACTCATGATATGCCGACGGCTTTTGAAGTTTGCGATCGCATGGTCATGGTTTTAGACGGCACAGTTCAAGCTCAAGACACAACCGAAGAGATTAAAAAACAAACAGATTCAATAATTGCAAAGTTTATTCAAGGCGAAGAGCACTAAGAGGTTTACAATGGAAACGACCACAACCAATCAAGTCAAAGTCGGAGTTTTTATTCTTCTTGGTCTATCAGCTTTGATCGTCTCTATTTTCATTTTTGGAGGCAATCAGTCGGTATTCACGAGTCAAGTTAGAATGAGAGCCCATTTTGATCAAGTTCAAGGTCTGTCAAAAGGCAGTGTCATAAGTCTCGCCGGAATTACGATTGGCAACATCGAAGAGATCACCTTTGCAGAGGATGCAAAAAAACTCGAGATCCGATTTAAATTCGACGCTGCTTTTCATGGTCGAATTCGTGAGGGCTCGACAATTGATATTCGCACTCAGGGGGCGTTGGGCGACAAGTATTTATACATTGAGCCCGGACCTGCCGAGAAACCACAACTTTCTGAAAATTCTGTTATCGCATCGGTTCCACAAACTGATTTACTGCAGATCGTAAATGACCGAAGCAAGGATGTTGATAAAATCTTCGATATTATGAATGAGCTTGCTATTTTTTCAAAAACTTTGAATAAAGATGGAAGAACAGAACGAATTTTGGCCAATCTTGTTTCGGTGACGGATAACTTAAACGGAACTCTGACCGAAACAAGAGCTGTTATGAATGATATCCGCGGAGATGGAAATAAAAATAATAAACTAAAGGGTTCCATGGATCGCCTCAGCTCGATTATGGAAAAGTTGGATAAAGGCGAAGGCACATTAGGCGCATTGATCAACGACCCCAGTTTGCATGAACAACTCCGTACATTTTTAGGCGGATCACAGAGAAGCAAAAGTATGAAGAGCATTATTCGTGGATCCATCGAGAAAAATGAGGAAACAGGGAATTAATGAAGAATAAGTCTGGCGTTTTTATTTTCGGTCTTATCATCATTGCCATTCTTTATTTTTTTGTATTTAAAAAAGAAAAACCAAAAGAAGTTGTCGAAACTGACGAACCTGTTGCGGAAGAACCCGCTCCAGAACCAGAAACTGCTCAACCAGTTGAAATAAAAACCAAACCTGTCAGCGAAAAAGTCCTCGAAATTTCTGAGAAGTTTTTTGTTAAAATTGATATCGAGTCCTTTGAAGATAGAAAAATATTAGGACCTCTGGTTTACTCTAAATCTGTTCAGTGGCTTAAGGTCAGCGGAACATATCCTCAGGAATCATTGGCTGCCATCAATAGTTCTCTTCACGAAATCGTTCGCGAAGGATCTAATGCCTGCAATCCGCAGACTGAGGGCGACTACGAGGAAATGGGCCCTGAAAGCGACTACGAAAATACAATTGAATACCACGATCGTGTCATCTCTTCGGGCGAAGTTAAAGGAACTGACCTCTTGATGGTGAAATTTATAATGGAATCGCAGTGTGGAAGCACACCTTACAACCGTGACAAAGTTTATTGGTATGATTTGAAAACAGGTCAAAATTTAACCACGACTGATTTATTTAAAGATCCAAATCAGCTACGCGAGATGATGAAAACAAAACTCGCAGGTCCTTACTCGCAACTCACTGATGAATGCAAAGACCTCTTGAGTTATCCAGATTGTCGCGAGTCTTCAATCGAAGAAGATGGCTTGGTTTTTTTGGTTGGTTACAATTGCTTGCCTCCATCAATGAGAAACACGTGCTCTTTTGATGTCAGAACTCCTTTTGCAGAGCTCCAAGAAAACATGCCTGAAAAAAGTGCTTTTCGACGTCTTTTTACAAAATAAATTAGGGTTAGAGCCGTAAAATCCCTGTTGGTGGCATCATCTATAATTTGTGAATAAATCTACACTAATTTTACACAGTCAAAATGCGATACTGGGTGAAGCTTATGGATTCTAAATCTTGCGTCCTAATTGTTGACGATTGCGAGGATATGCTGGCAATCGAAAAAATTTTCATTGAAAGACATTGTGATAGTAAAGCCATCACCGCCAATAGCTTTGATGAGCTCAAAAAACTTGGCGACAAGATTTTTAAATG
The DNA here is from genome assembly GCA_050186175.1 of Pseudobdellovibrionaceae bacterium. Classification (GTDB taxonomy): domain Bacteria; phylum Bdellovibrionota; class Bdellovibrionia; order Bdellovibrionales; family Bdellovibrionaceae; genus JBFWYS01. The sequence goes on along the minus strand of JBFWYS010000053.1, from coordinate 1,955 downwards.
CAAACTTGCTTTTTTAGATATCAATTTTGGAGAAGGACAACCAAGCGGACTGGAGATCTATAAATGGCTCCGAGAGAATGGTTTTTCTCAACCGATTTTTTTTCTGACCGGGCATGCCCAAAATTCTGAGCTTGTCCGCGAAGCCCACAGACTTGGTCAAGGGGCCCTTTTAACAAAACCCATTGTCCCGGCGCTATTCACAAAACTCATTCAGGATCCTACGCATGAACTCGCCAGACACTCTTGAAGAACGAATGCTAGTTTGGCGATCAACAAAAATGTTTCTGATTTCAGTTGTTATTATTCTTGCAGTTGTCATTATCGGATGGACTTTCCGCGGACATGTCACTCTTTGGCAATGGTTCGTGCCTTTTGTACTAAGTATCGGTTTTTTAATTCTGGTTTATACCTCGAGGCCATTTTCTGTCATCATCAATTCGTCGATTTTTTTCATTTCCTTTGCGACCGTTATTATTGGGAGTACGATTACAAATTTGCAGCTTCTTCATTCAGGCGTGAACTACCAAGCATTTTTGGGATATAAAATCGGCGCTCTTTACATAGCTCTTTTCGCACCACGGCCGATTATTTTAGGTTACGTGCTTATTGGGTTCTGCGGAATCGCCTCCTTTTTTCATTTTTTTCTTCTACCATCCGAGTTACAAGGCTTACTGCCTGTTCAAGAGCCATGGGTTTCCATGGTTTACGTAGCTGTTTCTTTTTTGATTCTCTTTTATCGCATCAAAAATAGTAGTCTGGAGAAAACCCTCTTTCAGCTAAAGGCCGAGAACAAAGCTTCACTCGAATTGGCTCGCGTCTTTTTAGCTCTTCGCGATCTTACGAATACTCCCCTTCAAACTATTGAGCTTACGACTTCACTTTTGGAAGCCGAAGAAATATCGAAAAAAGAAGGAGCTTTTCACCTTTCAAGAGCGATGTTACGCCTTCGGGAATTAAGTATGCTTTTGGCCTCGTTTGAAAAAAGCAATAACTTGGCTTCCGTTGAGTTGGAAAGATCTTTTTATTCTGTGAGGTATCTAGAAGCCAAGCTTGCGAAAATGCAAAAGTGATCGTTCTTTTGAAACTAATTCCCTTTAATTGTGGGCTTATATCAGCCTCTATTTCTTCTCAGCCAAAACCAAAATCAAATTATGGAAAAATTCGATTCCTACAGGCAAAATTTTCGGCCGCATTCTTTCATTTGCGCCATGTACAAACATACGGTCCGAAGGAGTAACGAAGATGGGTCCAATTCCATAAGAAGGAATACCGGTAGCTCTTAAAAACCGCGAATCCGTTCCGCCTGTCAAAAGACTCGGAACCACCGGAACATTCTTAAACATTTTTTTTGAAACTTCGTTTGCCGCCAAGACTACAGGGTTATCAAGTGACGAAGCTTCGGAGTGACCGAAAGCAGGTTCTTCTTCGACCGTAATCTTAGGGTCGGCAAAAATTTCGACGAGTTTCTCTTTTGTGTCCGCAATTTCTTGGCCTGGTAAAAGTCGACAGTTCACGTTCGCGTACGCTGTACTCGGAAGAACGTTCTTCATATTAATAGCACCCGCCTGAACGACGGTCACGACGCAAGTACGTTTTAAAATTGCATTTAGCATCGGATTCTTTTCTAAAAGAGCGATTGCGTCTTTAGGAGGATTCTTAGGCTTATTTGCAACTGCAAGCATCGCTTTTTTTAAAGCTGGGTCTTTTTCAAGAGGTACGCGGGCTCTGAGAGAGCTTTCCACCACCGGAATAATTTGAATGGGTTCTTTGAATTTTGCAAGTCGAGCTAGTCCCTCGGAAAGTCGGTTGATGGGATTGTCATTGTTTGGCGTCGAAGAGTGGCCAGCAGTTCCGGTCGCCGTCACCTTAAAGTCTTGATAAATTTTTTCTGCTGCCGAGAGTGCGATGTACTCCACGTTTCCATCTTCATAAAGCATTCCCGCTCCGCCTTCATT
>JBFWYS010000052.1:0-12091 GCA_050186175.1 Pseudobdellovibrionaceae bacterium | reverse complement strand
AGTTCCTTCGAAAAAAGAAACCATCATCGCTGTTGAACACAGAAGTCCTGGGAAGAACCAATCAACGTAAGAAATACCCTGAATATTTGAAACGAAGGCTCCAAGCCCATATCCAATAGCACCTAAATAAAAAAGCGGCTCCAGGATGATCCAAAATACAGAAACTTTCCAAGAGTATCGAAAATAGAGAAAGTTTCGATGCCAAACTTCACGAACGCCCGGCCCACTTTGTGGGAGCCGAATCAGAAAAGCGATTTTGTGAAGAAAATTATTCCAGCTCAATCTTTAATCCCTCAATTGGTGGCCCGCTAATTTTAAAAATACATCATTGAGACCGGCCTTGCGAACAACAATATTTTCGCTAGCAATGAGCGAAAGCGCTTTTCTTGAGTCTTGGTCAGGGCGGACATACACACACACCCGTTGGTTTAAAACACGATATTCATAATTTTCACTGCGCAAGCGGTTTAAGTAGTAAGTACGATCCTCAACTTTACACTCGAACTCCACCACTTCTCTGCCCACATACTCCGCGATCAAATCATCTGGTTTACCTGTCACTAAAACTTTCCCATCATCCATAATCGCGACGCGATCACAAAGATTCTCAGCTTCCTCCATGTAATGAGTCGTGAGAATCAAAGACACTCCATCTTTTTTTAAATCACGAAGCGCATCCCAAATCCACAAACGAGCTTGCGGATCAAGACCCGTTGTCGGCTCATCTAAGAAAATAAGCTCTGGACTGTTGAGCAAAGCACGCGCAACGACAAGACGTCGCTTCATTCCACCGCTTAAAGTTTCAATGGGTTTTTCTAAAACATCGTCAAGACGAACAAAGCGAAGAAGATCTAAAGATCTGGCCATTGCTTCCTGTCCGTAAATTCCATGATAACGGCAGTAAATTAACAAGTTATCGAGAACCGAAAAATCTGGATCTAATCCGTCATCTTGAGGTACTACACCGATTCTCGATTTAATATCCCGAAGATGCGTGCGCACATTGAGACCCAAAACATACAGATCGCCCGAGCTTGTCGGAGACGAACAATACATCATTTTCATTGTGGTAGTTTTACCTGCACCGTTTGGACCGAGCACTCCGAAGCACTCACCCTTGAGCACTTCGAGTTCGATTCCTTTAACGACAGTTTTATCGTCGTACTTTTTAATCAAGCTCTTGGCTTCGATGACGATCTTGCGATCTTCCATTATCTCCTCGTAAGGCGCATCCAAGCACCCCTTTGGCCTTCCACTTGTTGTTATTCAGAAGCCGCGTCTTTCGCCCGCTTGCGTTTGTTCGGATCAAGTTCTTTGCAACGCAAACGAATTGTTTTTGGAGTGGCTTCGATAAGCTCATCATCGTTGATCCATTCCATTGCTTTTTCTAAAGCCATCGGTTTTACAGGAACAAGTCGAATGGCTTCATCAGATCCAGAGGCACGAACGTTTGTGAGTTTCTTTTCACGGCAAATATTAACAACGAGATCGTTATCCTTCGCGTGCTCACCTACAATCATTCCATCGTAAACCTCAGTTACAGGAAGAACAAACATCACTCCACGCTCCTGTATATTCCAAATAGCGTAAGCTGTAGTAACACCTTTACGGTCACTGATCATAGCACCATTGATACGGCTTCCGATTTCTCCACGATGCTCATCCCAACCTTCGAATTGTGTATTGAGAAGACCCGTGCCACGAGTGTCAGTCAAAAATTCAGAACGATATCCAATCAAACCACGAGAAGGGATTCTGAATTCCAACCGAGTTCTTCCCGAACCCTTTTGAACCATATTCATCATCACACCTTTTCGAAGGCCCATTTTTTCAGTAACAGCTCCAACATATTGATCTTCGATATCGATAACGGCAGTTTCCATTGGCTCGAGACGTTTTCCGCCCTCATCCTTCATGATCACTTGCGGTTTAGAAACAGTAAGTTCGTAACCTTCACGGCGCATTTGTTCGATTAAAACACCCAACTGCAACTCTCCACGGCCGATGACTTTCCAGCTTGTATCCGAAGTTCCATTTTTTTCAACCCGGAGGGCAACATTATAAAGAAGTTCTTTTTGGAGACGCTCAAGAATCTGACGGCTTGTCACTTTTTTTCCGTCAAGACCTGCAAAAGGTCCATCATTAACCGCGAAGATCATTCCTACCGTTGGCTCCTCGACACGAATACGCGGAAGTGGTTTCGGATCCACCGCTGAAGTAATTGTATCTCCGATATTGAAATCTTCCATTCCGGCGATAATCGCAATATCTCCAGCGCCCAATTCATTTACAGGAACAGGAGCCGCAACTTCATAGGCAAAAACAGCACTGACTTTAAATTTTTTCGTCTTGTTGTTTTCCTGCATACACATCACGTCGTCACCGACTTTTACAGTCCCGGCGCGAATACGCCCGATACCAAGACGACCGACGTAGTCGTTGTAAGAAATGTTAGAAATCATAAGCTGAAGGATATTACCTTCATTGATTTTTGGTGGCGGAACTAAATCAATAATTGCATCATACAAGCAAAGAAGATTATCCGTTTTAACTTTTGGATCCAAGGTCGCCATACCTTCGCGGGCAACAGCGTAGATCGTTTTGAAATCACATTGCTCCTCTGTTGCATCCAGATCGATAAAAAGATCAAAGATCTCATTATGAACTTCATCAATACGAGCGTCAGAACGGTCGATCTTGTTGATACAAACCATTACTTTAAGGCCCTGCTCAAGAGCTTTTTTCAATACGAAACGAGTCTGAGGAAGTGGCCCCTCAGAAGCATCGACGAGCAAGATTGCTCCATCAACCATATTCAATACACGCTCTACCTCTCCACCGAAGTCACTATGTCCCGGAGTATCGACGATATTAATTTTAATATCTTTGTACATGAACGAAGCATTTTTAGCGGCGATTGTAATTCCACGTTCTTTTTCAAGATCCATAGAGTCCATCAAACGTTCTGCGACAGTTTCATTGGCGCGGAAAGTTCCGGCCTGTTTAAGCAAATGATCGACGAGTGTTGTTTTCCCGTGATCGACGTGCGCGATAATTGCGATATTTCTAATTTTCGATGGATCCATAGTAGCCATTGTATTTTCCGTCCTTAACCGTGTCCGCCCATTAAAAAAGGCTCATTACTTGTATCTTCTTGCACAGCCGAATCGACTTTCGCAAAGTATTCCTTTGCAATATGCACTAATTCGTCTGTGCTCTGTATTTGAAATACGTTTTTTCTAAACGCAGAGGATTCAGGATACCCTGCCGAAAACCATCCCGCAAATTTCTTCAGTTGAATCTGGACAATTCGATCATCACAGCGTTCCATAAAACAACTCTTAAGGTCCTCAAAGATCTCAACATAATGTCGGGTCACAGGAGGCAATCGATGACTCTGCTGTCCGCATGAACCAATTTGGTCTAATGAATAATCGCGGACAGCTGAGTCCCGATTTTTGAGAGCTTTCCAAAGATTCATCGATTCTAAAAAGATATACGGGTTTTTCAAAGCCCCCCGACCAATCAAAACTCCATCGACACCGCTTTCTTTCAGTCGGCGAACGGCAGTGTGAGCAGAGTTAATATCTCCATTACCCAAAATTGGGATTTTGGATTTTGCTTTCACGTCGGCAATAAAATTCCAATCGGCATCACCTGAGTATCCTTGAGCACGTGTTCTTCCATGGATAGCCACCCACGTGACTCCTTCATTATAGGCAATATGACAGACTTCAGAGGCATTTCTTGAATTTTGATCCCATCCCGTGCGGATTTTGATAGTCAGAGGAATTTGAATAGCCGTTTTGGTTGCTCGAAGAACTGCGGTCAGTTGCGGAAGATCACGAAGCATCGCGGACCCCGCCCCCTTTTTTACAACCTTTGGAACCGGGCAACCAAAGTTTAGATCAACAAAGTCGGCGCCCATTTCTTGAGCGACTTGCGCTGCCCGAGCAAGAACTTCTGGCTCTTCACCAAAAAGTTGGATTCCGATGGGTCTTTGAACCTCATCAAAACTCATCAAATCTAAAGTTCTTTGGCTCTTATATTCGATCCCCGTCGCGGATACGAGTTCGGTTACAACAACGCTCGCTCCGCGCTTTTTCATGAAAGTACGAAAAGAGTGGTCGGTAATTCCAGCCATTGGAGCTAAAGCGAAAGGATTTTCGCGAAGTTGTTTGACAAGATCCATGCGCATTTTTTTAGCAAATAAAGACGCGCATGGCTAGGAGAGAAGCAGAAATTTATGAATCATCCCATCGGAACCAAATGAGTCTGTCACATAAGTTGGCCGCAACTTCATATGTCTTCTCTCTTAGAAAACATCAAGACTTGAGAAAAAAATTAAGGTCCGGCAAGGACTAAAAAAAACTGGTTTTCAAGGCGACCTAAAAAAAGGGCTCCGCTTTCGCGGAGCCCACAAAGTGCTACAAAAAGCCGAGAGGAGGGCGAGCCTTTTGTATATCCAAGGGAAGAACTGCTAAGACACCATTACAAGGGATATGCCCTCCATCTAATCTAATTTAATTGGAATTCGAACAGATCTATCCTGTTAAACTTATAGACAGAGCCGAAAAACGCCGACACTCGCGCTGAGTTTATGCGATGAAAAGGCTTATATTTGGAGGTGACGACTCAAAAACTTGGTGGCCCGGGACGGAATTGAACCGCCGACACACGGATTTTCAGTCCGCTGCTCTACCGACTGAGCTACCAGGCCACATGATTCGGTCAAAATGAAACGATTAAGTATCTGTCTGAGATAAAACTGTCAAAGAGTAACTTTATCCAAGGCTTGTGACAGGTCGTTCAAAAGATCTTTTTGATTCTCAATTCCGACACTCACCCGAATAAGACCATCATCGATGCCCAGTTTTTTGCGATTCTCTAGAGGGACGCTAGCGTGCGTCATGATTGCTGGATGCTCGATCAGAGACTCCACTCCGCCTAAACTTTCAGCAAGCGCAAAAATTTTTACGTTTTCAAGTAAGGTACGAGCTGCGTCCATTCCACCTTTAATGTAGAAAGTGATCACTCCGCCAAAACCCGACATCTGTTCTTTGGCAAGACGATGTTGTGGATGTGATTCAAGACCTGGATAAACCGTTTTCTGAATTTTTGGATGGGACTCCAAAAATTTTGCTATAGCCATCGCGTTTTCTTGGTGAGTTTTCATTCGTACGTGCAAAGTTTTAAGACTTCGTAAAAGTAAGAATGCATCAAAAGCTCCTTGAATTCCACCCATCGAATTACTCAAGAATGCTATTTTCTCTGCGAGGTCAGCGCGATTTGTGACAACCGCTCCACCGATCACGTCACTGTGACCACCGATGTATTTTGTTACTGAATGAACAACGAGGTCTGCACCTAATTCCAAAGGCCTCTGAAAATACGGACTCATAAAAGTATTATCAACAACCAGGAGAATTCCCTTTGCCGCAGTTACGGCTGCAATTTTTTTAATATCAATTAATTTAAGAGTGGGATTTGTCGGAGTTTCGATCCAAACCATTTTAGTGTTTGACTTCAAAGCGGCGTTTAAATTTTCCGCGTGCGTGAGATCTACAAATGAAAAATCAATTCCGTTGTGACGAATCACTTTATCAAAAAGACGAAAAGATCCACCGTACATATCATCGCAAGTGACAACGTGATCGCCCGCTTTAATCAAATGCATGATGGTTGTTGAAGCCGCGCAACCAGAAGCAAACGCAAATCCAAATTTTCCACTCTCAAGAGAGGCGATGCAATCCTCATAGGCTTTACGAGTTGGATTTCCGGTGCGGCTGTATTCGTAACCTTTGTGAACTCCAGGAGAGGCTTGCACATACGTAGAAGTCATATACACAGGAGTCATAATCGCTCCCGTAGTTGGATCGGGCTCCTGACCCGCATGAATTGCTCGAGTTTCAAAACTTTTGTTTGAGAGATCTTTTCCCATTTTTGCTCCTAATCTGCTGAATTTTTTTGTGCAGACGATGAATAAGAAAGTTTTTAGAGGAATCCGTTTTCCTTCATCCACTCATCGTTAAATACTTTAGATAGATACCCGCGACCGTTATCTGGCATCATGACTAGTATATTCGACGGCTTTTTTAGATTTTCAGACCACTTAATCGCCCCAACAAGCGCCATTGCGCTCGACGGGCCAATGCAGATTCCTTCTGTTGCAATTACTTCGCGAGTTTTTGTGAAAGCTTCTTTGTCATTCACTTGTACGAAGCCATCCATATATTTTAGGTGCACATTTTCGGGAAGCATGTCTTCACCTACACCTTCAACTTTGTACGGCGCTGGTGGAGTAACAACCTTCTTATGATAATAAAGATCATAGAGAATACTTCCAACCGGATCGGCGCAAACCATTTGGATCGCCGGATTCTTTTCCTTAAAATATTTTCCGAGGCCCGACATTGTTCCACCCGTACCCATTCCACCAACTAAAACATCAAGTTTGCCGCCAGTTTGTTCCCAAATTTCAGGCCCCGTGGTTTGGTAATGTTGAACTGGATTGATCGGATTGTGATACTGATTTGCTAAAATAGCGTTTGGAGTTTCTTTAGCCAAGCGTTGAGAGACAGAAAGATAGCTTCTTGGATCTTCGGGCTCGACCGAAGTAGGTGTGATAATAACCTGAGCACCATAAGCTCGGAGCAAAGCTCTTTTTTCTTCCGAAATTTTATCTGGCATTACGAAGATACATTTATAGCCGCGAGTGCACGCGACCATTGCAAGTCCGACTCCGGTATTACCTGAAGTCGCTTCGACAATTGTTCCCCCGGGTTTTAACTTCCCTGATCTTTCAGCGTCTTCGATAATACCCATAGCGATTCGATCTTTGATAGATCCTCCTGGATTGAAATATTCCAGTTTCGCCCAAAAAGTATGCCCATTTTGAGGAACAGATTTATGGAGTTTTACGATCGGAGTATCTCCAATTGTTTGGATAATCGAATCACTGATTTGTCTCATATTCTTCCCTATTTTAGAGAGCCAGAGCGAAAACTCTAGGCTTCAATATCTCTATTGGTTCTAGGTGAGATCGAGACCGAATTCAAGACTGTACTTAACTGATGAATCGGATCAGTTGAATACGGCAGGCCGCATGCAATCATCAGCTTCTTAATTTTCGCTTTATTAGGCTCATTTTTGGTTAATTCATCGACAAGCACCTGAAGATCTCGCAAAAAAACAGCATTTTGAGAAACCGTTGCGTTATTGCCAATCAATTTTTTTGCCATGAACCCCCCAGATGTCTTTTTATAAGACTAACCTGGAGGCTCTTCCAGAACAACAAATGACTACTTGAACGAAGTTTTTTTGGCGTATTCGTAGTCTAAACTCGCTTCTTTCCAGCGTTGGAGGCAGGAAGCACTGACATCTTCGGGATTTTTAATTTGCGCCGCATTTGTGTAGTAAAGAGCCTCTGAACAGTGTGTTTCGATCTTTTCAAAGCTCAGAGGAAATTCAAATTTCCATTTTTCTGAAAGCTTCTGGGCACTAAAACAATCAAATGGAAAACTGCGTTTTTGAATTTGCAAATAACAAGAACGGTAAAGAATCCGCAGTTTCAAATATTCTTTTCGGAGACTCTGTAAATCCTGAACTTGCTTCACCGATCGCGACTTTTCTATAAATTTGCTTTCGAGTTTTGAAAAATCGGGATTTGATCGCGCAAAAAAACCCAAAAAAACTATCACTCCAAAAACGCAACGCGACACAAGGCTGGGTGCTCTCATTACATTCCTCCCATCTGGGAAACTGCTTCTAACAAAATTGGACCTATCAACAGCAACATGAAAGCAGGAAATTGAAAAAGCAGAAGAGGAACTAGGGCAATAAAAGGAAGGCGTGAGATGTAGGCATCTACCTCGGCCTGTGCTGCGCTACCAATTTCCTCTTCGAGATCACGTAGCGGCGAAGAAATTGACTGTCCTTTAAAACTTTTCTCGAGGAGATCCAAAAGAGCCCGCCGATGAGGACTCTTGATCTCGGTGAGCAAGTGAGAAACCTTTTCTCCCCTTTCCACGAGCATTAACCAGCGCAGTAAAATCGAATGAAAATCAGATTTTTTGCTTTCTAAAAACTTTTTAATTCCGGTCCGGACATGCTCCCCGTTATCCAAAGCCCGCCGAATTTCTAAAGAGAGTAAAAGAGGAGGCGCTAAATCTTCCATTTGTAAGCCTTTCCGATTCGAAAAATCCAAAAACTTCCGGACGCGAAACAAAAAACCGAAGTCAAAATGAGACGAGAGTTGTTTTGAAAACCTTGCGAGCAAACAACGTAGAACAAAAGAACGCCGTAAAAAATGGACATCACAATCGATTGCATCCGAATTTGGGACAAAATTTGGCCGGACTTACGTCGAAAATCTAACTGCGTACGAATTTTTTTGCGAAATGACCGCAATCGGTCCAAAGATTTGGCATTCGATCGATCAATCAACTGAAATTCAGCGACTATTTCCTGAAAAAAAAGGTCGTTTGACCATGTTTTTGGTTGTTGCGAAAAGACCACACTTAAAACCAAGTCGTCCAAAAAGATTCGCAACGTATTTTGCTGTCGATCGCGGGTTTGGACCATTGATTCGCGAAAACTTTTACCCGAAGACATCTGCAAAAGGATTTCGTCGATGACGATCAGAAAACCCTGTCTCACGCTTCTGATGCGACTTTCAGAGATTATAGAAGATCCAAAAAATAAAACGACGCTTAGAAAAACTTGTGTGATGACCTGGAGAAAAAAATTTTCTCGAAATAGGACATTCAGCAAAAGTGAACAGGAAAAAACAGCGGTGCCAATTTTTGTCAGATCAGATTTTTGCAATTTGAAATGCGAAAAGATGTTTTGCAAAATCCGAAACTGAAAAAAAAGTCCGAGCGCCGAAAAAAATGTCCAATGAAGCATCGAAAAACTTCCTTGTTGAGGTTTTCGCAGAAAAAAAAAGCAAAAAAGGGGCTCAATAAAAAATTTTAGTTGACGAGAATATTAATGTTTTTAAAACTGATTTTAGAAGTCATCTTGTTAACTAAACAACGATGCATCCTAGGAGGAGCAAATGGCTAAGAAGAAAAAAGCAACTAAGAAAGCAGCTAAAAAAACTACTAAGAAAAAAGCTACTAAAAAGAAGAAGTAGTTTTCTCGAGTGAGTTCTGAGCAATCAGAAGGATCTCGGTAGAAGATTTAAACCCCTGGTGATGAACCGGGGGTTTTTTTTCCGCCTTTGCAAGCTCCGGCGGACTTCGTCCGTATTTATCTGAGACACTTATCGCGTAGCTTTAGCAAAGGCCGGTTAGAAATAGTACATTGCTCCTAAAGCACCGGTCGCAGCAGTCTTTCCCCCACCAATGTCATGAAGAAAAATAACTTCAGTATAAAAAGTAGCGCCTGTGTAGGGACCTTCTAACTGATAGAATTGCAATCCTGCTGTTGGCGTTGCCAAGACTTTTGCAAAACTGCCACTTCTTTTCTCTTCAGCGGTCAAAAACTGCTCAGAAAGGAGACTTGGAGATGTTCTTCCGGATGTTCCTTCACCAACACTAGCCCAACGTGCTATTCCGGCAGAAAAATACGGAGTAAAAAGATTTCCGGTGAAAACTCTCTTCCATCCTAGAGCCCAAGCGTCGTATCCGTCGCCTCCACCGTATGAAAAGAGAAAACTGTCAGTCGGAAGATAGTTATACTCAATATTTAGTCCGATCTGGCCTGTCACTCCACCAATTACAGCTCCTGCGCCGATCAATCGGTTTTTCTTGAGTTCTGCAGCTCCGCTGAAACTTTCAAACTCCGGTTGGGAGGCTGAAATACTTTGAGAAGCTTTTGCGCTATCGCCGTCTTCAATTAAAACCGCCTGAGCTGAAGCTACTGAAGTAGTTACCGAAATCATGAGAGAAATTGCAAACTGTAATACTGAATTTTTCATAAATCCTCTTTCAGAAAAAAGAAACTTTATCTTTTAGAGGAACTATCTCACTGTTTTTTGAAGTCTATCAACAAAATTGCAGGGAGGCAGAGAGACGAAATCTTAGATATCGGTACTAATGATATCTGATAGTTCATACAAAAAAGGCCTCATTTCCGAGACCTTTCTCTTATGCGAAGGGCCGAGACCCTTTTACATCGTGAATCTGCGGGGATTGGTTTAACAAGCATCACTAATTCTGTACGATGCTTTTTTCTTTTTCCCGCTTCCATTTCGATTGTGAATACTGATTGAGCAATAGTAATCGTCGGGTTGAATCATGTATCGAGTTGATCCACGGGGACCCTTTTTCTTTTCAATAATGCAGCCAGAATAAAACTTTCCATCTCTGAATGAAGCTTCTTCGATTGTAACATCAAAATCTTCGCTCTCTTCCCCGGGAATAGTCAGTTCCACATAAGCATAGTTAGTATCATCGCACATCATCGTGACGCTATCGTCGAGAGTCTCCCGATTATTCCAATCGAGATTGATTTTATAAATTTCCGGCTTTTCTGCTAACGCCGGAGCCACGAATCCTAAAACTAAAGCTACTGTTAATAATGCTTTCATATATCTCCTTGCCTTCTTTTCAGGCGTGTTATTGTTTAATGGAGCCTTTATACGTCTTGTTTTAAATCAAAAAAATGAATACTATTTCATGTTTATTATTCCATATGGAATAATAAGGAATGACTTCTATTCCTATCCACTTATTAGAGGCTTTCGTCGTATTTTCGCAGGCGAAACACATGCAGGATGCTGCTGATAAACTGGGAGTGACCCAGTCTGCCTTATCTAAACAGCTGATTTTACTAGAAGAAAAGGTCCCCCACCCCCTCTTTGCCTTTTCGGGAAGAAAGAAAACCCTCACTAAATATGGTGGGGAATTGGCCTCTCAATTACAGATGAAATTACTGGGTTTAGAGGAGCAGGTTCAATCCGTGAATCGCAAGTTTACAGGGCCCGAGAATTCCCATTTAAAGGTCGCTGCCCGAAGAGAGATCCTTGAACGAGTGGCCCCGAAAATTAGATTTAAAGGGCAAATTACATTTATCGACTCAAGTTCAGAACAGATATTTCAGGACCTGCTCTCAAGAAAAATTGATATCGGACTCACGCAAGAAATTCCTGACTCTCTCAATTTAAGCAGCCAGAAAATTTTCTCGGATGAAATGGTTGTGATTGCTCCTAAAAGTTATGACCTTCCGAAAGAGGGCGAGTTTAATAAAAAAATCGCTAAGACTCTCTCCGAAAAACCCTTTCTTGCTTATTCTGCTGACGCCCCTGTTATGGCGCTTCTAAATCATTGCGTGCAAAGTCCGAATCTCAAAGTTCTAAGGCGTTATGCAAATTGGAGAGGAATCTGCGAAATGGTCGAAAATGAGCTCGGCTGGGCTCTTGTGCCTAATTCATTTTCACCGAATCTCAAGGTCGTATCTCGATTGGAGCTTCCAAAGGCGCATTCGAAAACAACCACTTTTTACTTCGTTTATTTAAAAGAAATGAACACAATTCCGTGGTTTAAAGATCTAAAAGCTGAGTTTTTACAGGAGAAATAGTTCTGGCTGCTTAAGGACGACAGGTGACTTTATTGCGTTTCATCTGTTTTAGAACCTCAAGCGCTGGAAGATCACCCATTGTTGGACCTAAATCAGGAAAACAAGTTAACTCTAAGACCGCTCCATTAGATCTTGGATGAAAAACAATTTTGTAGTTGTCGGGAGCATATTTACTACCCTCGGATCGGGTACCTTTAACCGCCGAAGCTGATTGAATTTTGATTGGACCTACATTTTCCATTCCTACATTTGTTCCACAAAGATTGCAGATTTGCTTCCAGTTCCCACGCTTTTCAAATGTTAATTCATAACAAGCGTAACTTTCTCGAGCCGGCCATGCGAGTTCAAAATTAAGCTCTACATTCTGAAAAACGCTAAATTTGGTATTTCTATCGATTCGTGCCGCACATGAACTCTCGTAAGATCCCGTTGCTGGTTTTCGCGGATTGTTAGCTGGCTCAACTTTTTTTGCATATCCAACTGACGCGAAAGTCACGGCCAGGAGAATTGCAATTGCCCGAGATTTCATAAACGCCTCTTTCGATCGTCTTAAAAGATCTTCGCAGTT
>JBFWYS010000051.1:0-12123 GCA_050186175.1 Pseudobdellovibrionaceae bacterium | reverse complement strand
GTTCAAAAATTAACGGACGATTATGTTAAGAAAATTGATTCCGTAGCTGACGAAAAAGAAAAGGCAATCATGACAATATGATTTTACCGAAGCATGTGGGCATTATTATGGATGGGAATGGACGCTGGGCCGAAAGCCTAGGGCGTCCACGCACATTCGGCCATATTAAAGGCGCTCGCGTTGCTAAGAAAATCATTACAGCTTGTGCTCAAAAGGGAATTGAGAACCTAACGCTCTATGCTTTTAGTTCAGAAAACTGGTTTCGCCCGCAGGTCGAAGTCAGTTTTTTAATGACGCTTTTAAAACGTCACCTCCAGAAAGAAAAAAACTCCCTAGTTAAGCAAAATATTCGTTTTTCGGCGATCGGAGAACTCGATCGCCTTCCTGACGATGTTCGAAAAGAAATTGTGTCTGCGACCGAAATGACAAAAAACAATACCGGTATGAACCTTATTTTTGCCATTAGCTATGGATCTCGTCAGGAAATGATGTCGACTATTCAAAAATTGGCTCATCAAGTTCAGCACGGCCTTCTGCAACCCGAAGACATCACTGAAGAGCTCATTAGCAAATCTCTTTGGACCGCTGGAATTCAGGATCCTGATCTCATTATCCGTACCAGTGGAGAATCAAGACTTTCGAATTTCATGATGTGGCAGGCAGCCTATAGCGAGCTCTACTTCACAGAAACTCTATGGCCTGACTTTAATGAAGAGGAATTTGACAAGGCTCTCTCAGAATTCAGGCTCCGTGAACGCCGATTCGGAAAAGTTGCCCCTAATAAGAACGCCTCCTTGCTTTCTTTAATTCCTAAGTCACTTTCTGCGAGCTTATAAAATGTCTTTCAGCTTTGATTTTTCATTTTCGAGGTCTAATTGAGAACTCTTGCTGTTCGAGCGGTTTCAGCTGTGATTGCAATCTGTCTTCTAATCGCCACCTATATTTTTTATAAAGAAATGGGTTTGGTCGGTGCTTGTTTTTTTGCAGTTGTGATTTCAACTGGAGAAATTTTAAAAATTCTCTTTCATGATGAGAACTCTCGCCTCGCAAAAGTTATTTTCTATATCTGTGCACTAACCGTTTTTGGAATTTCGGTATTCGCGCCAGAGTACTCAAGTGTGGGTTTTGCATTTTTATGCCTCTTCTTCTGTTCGGTTTCGATATTTATCCGCGGCAAATTTTCTGATCTTGCCGACCTGGTTTTATATCAGGCTAAGGGAGTTCTTGGATTTTTCTACGTCGGACTATTGCCCGCGTTGGCATGCCGAATTCTCTACTTGCCGAACGGAATCGTTTGGTTCTGTGCAATGTTAGGAATCGTTTTTGCGGGCGATACCTTTGCATATCTAACTGGAATGATGTTTGGAAAAAATAAGTTGATGCCGACAATTTCCCCTAAAAAAACTATAGAAGGTTCTTTGGGAGGTCTCGTGGGCTCGATGATTGCGGGGCTATGTGCTTCTTTTTATCTACCTCATGTAAATGTCATCGGACTCCTTGGACTTGCGATTGTGGTAGGCGCATTTGCTCAAATCGGAGATTTGTTCGAATCTCTCTTAAAAAGAGTTGCGAATAAAAAAGACTCGGGCTCATTGATGCCCGGGCATGGAGGAATTCTTGACCGAATTGATGGTGTCTTATTTGCCACACCAATCATGCTGGCCGGTGCCATTTTTCTTGAAAAACTCTTCTAAACCGGTCTCTCTAATTGTTGAAAAACGACATCTTCTTTGGCTCATCTTCGACAAGAAAAGTATTTCATATCAAGGACTTATCCTTAGATGACAACCCTGAATTGCCGCAGGCATTTCAGGGTTGTCACCAAAGCAGACAAAATTCGGATATGAAAAATGCAATAGGTCCGCGACGATAGCGAAGACAACACGATATTATTTCAACAATGAAAGTGGCTAGTTTCTAAAAAATTATGACTTTTTAGTTCTGGCCATTGGCCGTGTTAGCTCTCAGACACAGAGCTAACACTTATTGATTTTGAGTCCGTTTTTACAATGTGTCCTTTGACCTATCGACCGACTGGCATAGAATGAAGATATGGAATCACTCATATCGCATATCCAAAGTTTGCTGTCTGTAATCGTTCCGTTCGTTATCCTTCTAGGACTTCTTATCTTTGTCCATGAATTGGGACATTTTCTTGTCGCCCGATTCTTTGGAGTCCGAGTCGAAGTTTTTAGTTTAGGTTTTGGAAAAAAGATCCTGAGTTACAAAAGAGGTTACACGAACTATTGTCTCTCTTTGATTCCACTGGGTGGCTACGTCAAGATGTTTGGAGATGAACCCGGATCAACGATCGCCGAAGAAGATAAAAAATTTGCCTTTACTCATAAGCCTGTTGGTCAAAGAATTTGGGTCGTTCTTGCTGGACCTTTGATGAATTTATTTTTTGCGATCTTTTTATTTTCACTTATTTCAATTCGAGGTGAAGAGCTTCGTGCTCCTTTTGTAGGAGATCTGAAGGTTGGTTCTTCTGCAGCACTAGCAGGCTTTAAATCCGGAGATAAAATTTTGAGTGTTAACGGCACCGAAATTAAAACATGGAATGAAGCTGACGAAATTTTTGAGAATCATGCTAATAAACCTGTGCGTGTAATTGTTCAAAGAGAATTAGATCAATCGACGTCTGAGTTCGAAGTCACACCCACATTGGGAGATAATCCAAATATCCTGTCTTCAAAGAGAAAGATTGGCATTGTGGAAGGACTCGAGCCGAATTCGATCGACAGCACTGTTGGCGTAAAAGCCGGTTCTTCGGCCGCACTTGTAGGCCTCAAAACCGGAGACCAGATTACTAAAATCAATGACCTAGATATTAAATACTGGCGTCAGGTCGAGTGGATTCTCTCTCAAAAAGTTGACGGTGGCCTTAAAGTCACTGCCGAAAGGGCGGAGAAAGACAAAAGTAAAGAACCCGCGGTCGTAACGGTGGTTCTTACTGAAAATGCGACAGCAGGTTATGGAATTGAGGCTCCTGATCTTTATCTAGATCAAGTTCTTGCTGATTCTCCTGCGCAAGTCGCCGGACTCCAGTCAGGAGATCGCATTGTCAGCATTAACGGAGCCACCCTTAAAACATGGGAAGAGGTTCTCAATACAGTAAAATCATATGAAGAAAAAATGGGTCCTCTTTCCCTGCAAGTCATGAGAGGTGCTGATCAAAAAGAATTTCAGATGACTCCAAAATTAATCGCGCACATGGGATCAAAAGGAAAAGAAGAGAAAAGGTTCATGATCGGTATTGTTCCTGTTATTCGCGGAACAATGCCAATTATCACGATTCAAAAAGCCGAGAATTTCTTTGCTGGAATTAAAAACGGCGTAAAGAGAACGTGGGAAGTAACCGCGATGACCGTTATTAGCTTCAAACGTCTTATAACGGCTGAGATCAGCCCGAAGAACATTGGGGGGGTGATTTCGATTGGACAAGCGGCTAGCGAAACTTTTAAAGTCGGTCTCGGACAGTTTTTGTCGATGATGGGTATCATTTCAATTAATCTTTTCATTCTCAATCTTTTACCAATCCCAATTTTGGATGGTGGACATTTGATGTTTTACATCTTTGAGGCCGTTAGAGGTGCTCCACTTTCATTGCGAAAGATGGAGATCGCTCAACAAGTCGGACTTGTCATTCTTATGGGGCTGATGGCCTTTGCATTGGTGAATGATTTTTCACGATTTTTAGCTCCTTTTTAAAATGCTTTTACTATCTCTCGACACCAGCACTTTTCAAGGAAGTGCTGCTCTTATCAAAGACGATCAAGTCCTCGACGAAAAGATAAGCCTTCATCAAAAGGCTCATACTGAATTCATGAACGTGGCAATCGATGAGATGCTTAAAAGCCATCGGCTTTCACTACAGGATTTGAATGCCATCGCTTGCGGACAAGGGCCAGGAAGTTTCACGGGAATTAGAGTCGCGACCAATATCGCAAAAACTCTTTCTTACTCCTTACAGATTCCAATCTATAGCGCAGACACATTAATGACTTTGGCTCAGCAAAGCGCCAAACAATTTCCGAAATTTTCACAGATTGCATCGCTGGTGAATGCACACAAAAATTTGGTCTACTTCAATCTTTTCTCCTCAAAAGAAGGACTAGTGACTCCCCTCTTTAATCCAAAGGCCCTTTCTATATCAGAGATTGATTCTCTCGTTCAAAATGAAGTCCTTGCTGTAGGCGATGCCTATGAAGAGTTCTCAAAAGCCTGGACACCAAGTCTTAAGACTAGATTTGTAAGACTGGCGGGTCTAAGCGACTATCCCAAGGCCTCTGACCTAGGTCTGTGGGTAGTTGCGAATCATAAAAAGTTAAAATCCGACGACTGGAAAAGCTTTTTGCCCCTCTATATTCGCGCGTCAGAAGCCGAAGAGAGAATTAAGATTTCTGAGTAAGTTCAAACATCTGAACGGTTTCAGTGTCAAATGGGGAAGAACATGAAAAAGGGAAAAACAAAAGTTTGGTCCTTTGCCGGCGGCAAGGGTGGTTCTGGAAAATCCTTTTTAGCTGCTCACTTTGCAATCGCTCTCGAAAAATTGGGATACAGAGTTCTAGTTCTAGATTTAGATTTCTGTGGATCTAACATTCATACCTTCTTAGGGCTTCGAAAATACAATCATACACTCAACGATTTTTTTATTTCTGAAAACCAATCTTCTTTTGAATCTTTCCTATCCCCTACCGATTTTCCAAAACTGATGTGTATGCCAGGAGAAACAAGGAGGTTTTTTGACTCCAGAACAGCCACAAAATGGGATCTTGAGCTCCTTTTGAAGACCGCGAGAGAAAGTTCATTTGATTTTGTTCTGATTGATTTAGGAACTGGAACGAATCCTGAAAAGCTTCAAGTTTTAACAAAATCAGATGAAAGATTTGTAGTAACTCAACCTGATCCCGTGAGTATTGAAAAGACTTATCGTTTTTATGAAGCCTATCTTCAATCGTTAATGGGAATTCAGACTTCTGACTACTATGCCGTTTGGAGAAAATACGAATCGCAAAGAAAAGCGTCTTTCTCAATTAATTTAAATCTAAAAAACATGATTGAAAAAGAGTTTCCAGAAATTCATCAAGGCTTAATTGAAAAAGGTGACCGTTCTTTGCGGTTAATTATTAACAGTTCAAGAAGTCATTCAGACCAAAGTCTCGGTCCTTCGATTCAAAGTGTTTCATATAAATTCTATGGCTGGGCTTTCAACTACACTGGATGTGTTGATTTTGACAATGCCGTCTGGCAATCAGCGCGCGCGATGAAGCCTCTTTGGATTGAACATCCTCATTCACCAGTCTTAGGTCAGATCATGTCGATTGCAAAAATCTTCCATTTTAAACAAGTTCAAGAATCTCAGATTTTGCGATCCGCAGGATAAGTGCTACAATTTACCCAGAAGCAACAAAGTGTTGCACGGAGATGAAGGCAGTATGGATGTAGCCAAGAGTGGGCAGAGTCAAAAGGAACAAATCGACTATAATTATTATGATATTCTAGAGGTCCAATCGACCGCCCCCCAGCACGAAGTTCATAGAGCCTATGAGAGAGCAAAAAGTACATATTCGAGTGAAAATCCAGCTCTCTATACCGTTTTTTCTCCAAGTGAAGCCAAACAACTTCTGATGCTCGTAGAAGAGGCCTACTCAATTATTGGCAACACGCAAACGCGAAATGCTTATAATCAAAAGCTTGGAATGCCTTTGATCGTGGTTCCAGAAGTTGGAATGGAGGGGCAAGTAACAAAATCAGTTCTTCCGAAAGTGACTTTGGATCTGCGAAAAAAACAGTCTCTGAAATTGACCTATAAACAGAACTCAAAGATGGAAGAAGAAATTCAAAATTGCGAACATTGCGATGGCGAGTTTTTAAAAAGAGTTCGTGAGTATAAGGATCTTACCTTAGAAAGACTGAGTGAAATTATTAAAGTATCCGCGTACTATCTCAGGGCAGTCGAGGAAATGAACGCTGCAAATTTGCCTGCACCTGTTTTTGTGCGTGGCTATGTCAGCCAGATTTCTAAAACATTGGGTCTTCCAGAAAAGCAAGCTATTGACAGCTATATGTCGATTTTTAAAGAAAAAACGAAAACTCTGTGAATGAGAAACTTGAAATTCGAGTCTCAGAAGAAAACGCTGGTGAAAGACTAGATCGTTTTCTTGCGATGCAGGAAAAAATACATTCGCGTTCTCGCGCGACTCATCTCATTGAAAGAAAAATGATTCTCGTGAATGGAAAAGAGAAGAAAGCATCTTATCCTGTGATGGCAAATGACATTATAACCGTTGAAATTCCTGAAGAAAAAGCCACGACCCTTCAACCGATGAAAATGGATCTCGAAGTTCTGTTTGAAGATTCAGATGTTTTAGTTATTAACAAGCCGGCCGGACTTGTCGTTCACCCCGCAGCAGGACACGAGCAGGACACTTTGGTAAATGCGCTCATTGCTCACTCCTCTGATTTTTTAATGAAGTTTGCCAATCAAAGGCCCGGAATAGTTCACCGACTTGACAAAGACACAAGCGGAATCATGGTCGTCGCGAAAAACGACATAGCTCATGAAAACTTATCTAAACAGTTCAAACAGAGAACCGTGCACAGAATTTATTTCAGTGTTGTTCACGGAGTGCCAGCAAAGGCCGAAGGGAGAATACAAAGTTATCTCGCTCGCCATATAAGTGATCGTAAAAGATACGCTTCAGTTAAAGATTCGGATCGAAAGATTATTCGCGAAGCGCTCACCAATCCTCCAGGAAGTGGAAAATTTGCGATTACTGAGTATCAGATAAAAAAATCCTACAAAGGTGCTTTGTCGCTCTTAAAACTCAAGCTTCATACGGGAAGAACCCATCAAATTCGTGTGCACATGAGTGAGATGGGCCACTCAGTAATGGCCGATCCAATCTATGGAAAAAGCCAGCAATATCCAAAAACATTTGTAGATCTCATAAAGAAGATACCCCGCCTTGCACTTCATGCCGCCGAGCTAGGATTTAAACATCCAACAACAAATGAAGAACTTCTTTTTAAAGTCGACTGGCCTCCTGATTTAAAGTCAGTGATGCAAGAATTCAGCTTCGAAATTTAGACCCAAAAACGCCTTCAAAGCCAAAAGTCCCGCCGTCGAAAATGGTGGCAAGCATGCGTTAGCTGCGGCATTGCTACCATTTTCGACGGCGGGACTTTTGTATTCGCTATGCGGATTTTATTTTTTTGACCCTTTCGGCATTTTTGTTATTGGTGCCGCCGATGGAGATTCCGGAGCCGGCGGAGGAGCTGGAAGATCAAGAGTCGTTCTCTTCCATGTATCTGTTCTGCCGAACAATGTGATGCCGACGTAACCACGGAGATCTAAAGTGTCTTTGTCTTTAACTGTGATTTTTCCTTTATATGTTTTTCCACTTTCGGCGTCGTAAACAGTACCGCCCGCCCATTTGTTTTCTTCGTCTCTCTTGAAATTTTTTACCAAGGGCATTCCCAATACAGTTTGAGTCTGAAGGACTTTATCTGGGTTATTTTTATCTAGTTTTGGCTGGCCTTTTTCATCGTTTGGTTCTTTGAGCCAAACGATTTTTCCTTCAAGGGTACCGCCAGTATCAACGATTTCGACCTTTGCTTTTCCAGATCCGACAAGCCATAGACCTACAGGAGAAAATTCTTTTGCAAACGCAGGCATTACAAATAAAAAAGTTAAACTCAAAAGAATGTTTCTCATTTTCGCTCCCCTTAAGAACTCATGTTTTTAATATTAAAACTCCATTTTCCTCGTTTTAATAGCGATATTTTTGTCGGGTGGGTCCAGAGAATGCCTCTGCCATTAGCCATGACAGCTGTTTTTCTTTATGTCATCATTTGCGCTATGGGTTTTCCACAGCTAGAAATAAGCGAAGATTCTTGGGGTTATTGGATAAAAAGTCCGCAGATCCAGATTTTGTTTGGTGGTGTACAAGCAACGTTTCAAAACCTCCAGCAAAACTTTCAGGACTATTCTTTAGCAAGAGTGCATCAGGTTCATGGAGATAAGATTGTTCCTGCTTCTGGCAAACTCGAACAAGCCGATGCCCATTTCGGTTCTCTGGAACAAGCTCTTTGTATTTCAACAGCAGACTGTGCGCCTGTCATGATATTTGATTCTAAAAGAAATACTTCAGCTGCTATCCATGCTGGATGGAGAGGTGTTGAAAATAGAATCGTTCCAAAAACAATCGAACTACTCAAATCACAAGGGTCAAAAACTTCTGACCTTCAAGTTTTTATTGGGCCGCACATTCAAAAAAAAAGCTTCGAAGTCAGTAATGAGGTTAGAGACTCTCTACTTAAAAGTACGGGTCTTCCAGATAGGGATATCGAAAACTCTGTTAATCTATTCATGGAAAAAAAATCAGAAGAAAAATCTCTCGTCGATCTTGCGCAGATACTGAAAGTTCAGATCGAAAGCCAAGATGTCAGTTTAGAAAATCTTTTCTGTCTTCACATTGATACCTTTTTGGATGTTCGATTTCATTCTCATCGCAGGGACAAAGAAAAAGCTGGAAGGCAAATTAGTTTCATTACTCGAGCCAGGTAATTCGTCCTTCTGTTTGTCGAGCGGCCTTCGGTGGCTCATGATCAGGATAACCTAAAACCATTCCACACAAAAGCTCAAGTTCGCCGGCTTTGTACTCGGGAAGTTCCGTCACACCCAGGAATTCATCAACTTCATTTTTTATCTCAAGTGGTGCGCCCATGGTGCAACAACCAAGACCTTCAACAAGTGCTGCTAAGTTCATGTTTTCCACTGCCATATACACACTACCGATGCTGGTGAGGTATTTTTCTTCGGACGTGTTATAGGAATAACAAAACAGCAAAACGGGGGCATCTCCTAGGGTAAAAAAGAATCGTTCAGTGAATTGATAAAGAGAAGGTTTAAGTCGCTGCTGTAAAATGCTTTTAATTCCAAGCCAAGATTTTTGGCTGTATTTTAGATATTCATCTCGCTTCTTGCCCTGAACAACATAAAATCGCCAGTTCTGACGGTTCTTGCCTGAAGGCGCTTGCATCCCTGCGGCCAAGATTCTTTCTATGACCTCACGAGGTACAGGAGCCTTCTTAAACTTACGAATGGATTTGCGACTTGCGACTAATTCATAGAATTCTTCTTTTCTTATCATAGGGATCATGATTCCATCGACAGTATGAAAAGATCAATCACTCTCTATAATACAGCAATGGTTTTGCTTGCTATGGCCACGCTGGCGGCAACGCTTATTGCCATTATTCCGAGTTGGAGAGCCGCTATTCGTTTTTGGTTTCATGGTGATGAAAGAAAAATTCTTTCTTTCGCTGATGGAGATCTTAAAAATGATGGGAAAAATTTAAGAGTTTATAAAATCAAAACCAATGAAGGCCTTTTTTTAGAAATCTATGAGCTCACTGAAACGGGTTTTTCTGGATTTCATGTTGGTACAATCAAATTGCCTGACCTTAAGGACGGCTATTTTAACTTCATGGGAAAACCAACCAACTTAGCTCTATCCGATGTTGATTCTGATTCAATCATAGAAATTATAGCCCCAAGCTACGACGAAAACCTAATCGCAAGGCTAAATGTTTATCATTTTAATAAGACCACCGAAAAGTTTGAAAGAATAACGCCCCAACAGCTTGGTTTTAAATAATCAGATACATGTTTATAAAGTTCTTTGTCCAAAAAATACAGGGACCGACCTACCCTTAATTTCAAAAGGGTGAGAAGAGTTTTCAGTTCATCCTATTTTTGAGGGTGCACTCTTGTGTTTTTTGAAGGTGACAATTATTGATTGGCCTATGAAAAAATATATCAATCTTACAATTCTCTCTTTTATTTCTTTATTTTTTGTGGCCTGCGGATGGCAATACCGTGACGATGGTTACAGAAACTATCCTCCTCCACAGAACAACTATTACCCCTGCCAAAACGGCCAGTATCCTTGCCAGTACAACCAGAGCGAAGGAAACTGTACGACGGGCACTCAAGTGTTTCAATCACGTGAGCAATACTGCCAGGGCCTTCGCAACGACACCTTAAATAATCGCTGCGCAACTAACTGGCGCTACGAGAGTTTTCGAAATAACTGCTCAGACCAAAATTGGCAAAACGGTGGATGGCAAAACGGAAACAACGGCAATGGAAGTCAAAATCCACCGCCACCAGCTTGGTGATTAACTCTCATTTGTAGAGCTCTCAGCTCTCATTTATCGAGGTCACGCCAGGACTTTCCTTCCCTGGCTTTAGGATTCATTTGAAAATCTCGAACAGCTCGAGAATGGTTTTCATAGGTTTCAGAGAAGACATGAGTTCCGTTGTTTCTGCTGACAAAAAACAGGAACTCTGAAGTCGCCGGCTTCACCACAGCTCGAAGAGCTTCTCGGCCGGGGTTCGATATTGGACCATAGGGAAGCCCCATATTCGTATAAGTATTATATCGATTTGGAGTCACTAAATCCTGCTTTGTAATATTCATACTGAGATCTCCAGTCAATTCCCACTTTCCGTAAAGAACCGTTGGATCTGTCTGAAGACGCATATTCTTTTTAAGGCGGTTTAAAAATACAGAGGCAATCATAGGGCGTTCTTCTGGCGCACCTGTTTCCTTCTCAACGATACTCGCTAGAATTACCACTTGGTGCTTTGTAAATCCAGGTGGAGGATTTGGTCCCACTTCTTCGGCATATACTTCTTGGAATCGAGCTACCATCTGCTTTACAAGATCCTTTGCGGTTGTAAACTTTGTCACCTGGTAAGTTTCAGGATAAAGATAACCCTCCAATCCCGAAGCTGCGTAACCCAATAGTTCTTTTGCAAATGCGGGATCCCTCACAATTTTTAAAAACTCTTCAGATGTTCCCAGCTTTTGATTCTGGAAGGACTTTGCGATGTCGTAAACATTCCGTCCTTCTGGAATCGTAAATGGACGCATCCGACTTTTTCCGGAAGTAATTACCTTTAGAACTTCGTCAGGCACCATCGCTGTGCTGAGCGAATACTCGCCCCTTCTAAGTGAACCCGTCTTGCCTCGCATTTTCGCAAAAAGATAAAATTTGCCTGCATCTGTTATCAAGCCATTTTCTTGAAGTCGAGCTGAAACGTTTTTAAAACCCTCGCCAGGACTAACTTCAAAAATGATCTCTTCGCCATCAACATCAGGAGGGGAGTTTAAAAAAGAAAGTCCCAGATAAAAACTTCCTAATGCGACCACTCCCAATGCCAATAAAACTAAGACACTCAATTTCTTCATTCAGCTAACCTTTTTTAGGTTCAAAGGTCATTCCAGGAAGCATCTTGTTCACGTCGAACCCCGTTGGGTCTTCAAGACTTGCAACAGGAATTGAGCAATATTGAATTGCAAAGTGTCCCGAAGGTCGATCGTTGCCGCTCTTCCCCATACCACCAAATGGAAGACGAGAACTGGCTCCATTTGTTGTACGATTCCAATTGAGGAGACCCACTCTTGCTTCAAAAAGCATTTTTTTGTAGAGAGCTTCTTGTTTTGAAAAAATAGCAGCCACTAATCCATAACCAGACAGATTGGTAATCGCCATCGCTTGATCGAAATCAGATGTTTTATGAATCGCTACGTTCGGTCCAAAGATTTCGCTCTTCTGATAAGTCGACTCTGGAGAAAATTTCTCTACGAGGTTGATACTTGGCGTGACGTAGAAACCCTTATGTTTAAGGTCAAGAACTTTTCCGCGCATCAGGCTTTCAGAACCCTCACGTTTTGCAATCTCCTGAAAACGCAAATATTTATCTACAGCACCTTGATTAATCAATGGACCCATAAAAGGGTTCTCTGACCAGTGACCAATCGTTAGCTTCTTTGCCATTTGATAAAAACGCTCCGTAAACTCTTCGGCAATCGAATCATGAACAACGATACGGCTCGTACAAGCGCATCGCTGACCAGTTGACATGTAAGCACCAACGATACTTTCGTAAATCGCCTTGTCCATGTCGGCATCATTCCAAACGACAGTTGTATTTTTTCCACCCATTTCTAAAGCAACAATTTTCCAATAGTGCGTAAGTGTTTCTTGCTTAATTCGATGCCCTACGTCGTAAGATCCGGTAAATTAATTGCCATCCACGTTTTCATT
>JBFWYS010000050.1:0-12126 GCA_050186175.1 Pseudobdellovibrionaceae bacterium | reverse complement strand
TCAGGAAAATTTCAAATTCATCTGCAGAGTGGGAGAACATTCGAGGCTGATTCAGTGGTTCAAGCGCTAGGTAATCAGACGCCCGCAAATATTCCTGGAACGAATGAGATTTTAAATCATCCACTTTACATTTCAAATCCTTGGACGGCAAACCCAATAACTTCTTCGAATTCACGAATTCTAATTCTCGGGACAGGTTTAACGATGATCGACACGGTTCTGTCGCTCGAGGCACAGAATCACAACGTGTCTGTGCTTGCAGTTTCGAGGCATGGTCTGCTTCCTAGCGCACATTTTAATACCCAGAAGCCAGAAAAAATTCCTGAATTTAAAAACGGAGACTTAAAAGTATTAGTGCAAAGTGTGCGCGAAGGTATCAAGCAGTTAGAGTCCCAAGGCGGGGACTGGAGATGGATGATCGACAGTCTGCGACCTGCGTTGCAGAATTTATGGAAGTCGCTCTCTCATGGGGATAAAAAACAGTTTTTAAGACATGTACGACCCTATTGGGAAGTCTGTAGACACAGAATTGCACCTGAAATTGCCGAAAAGATTCACGGACACATTGGAGCGGGGCGATTGGAAGTCCGGGCCGCTCGTATTGTTAAAATCGAAGTTTTAAAAACAAAATTTCTCGGAACATTTAAAATTCGCGGTTCGAGCCAAATCGAGCAAAGAGTTTTTGACTGTGTTATTAACTGCGCTGGTCCGCAAACAGACTTCACTCAAGTAAGAAGTCAGTTAGTAGAAAATCTGCTCAAAAGAAAAATGATCGCAGTTGATTCACTAAAGTTAGGAATCTGCGCAGACGAACGAAATCAAGTTCTCGATTCTAAGGGCGACTCTCAAAACGGATTTTTTGCGATCGGCTCAATGTTAAAAGGAATGCTCTGGGAAACGACTGCAGTTCCCGAATTGCGTGTTCAAGCCGAAAAACTCTCAAAAGAAATTTGTAGTTTTGTTTTCCAAGAAAGAGAATCTCCGGGCGAGGTGGCACTCTGAGCGCCTAGAGCCTGATTGCACAAAATCGAATTTGCAAAATCAAAGCGAAAGTTCTGGAGGAGGGCAAAGGGGACTTTTTGATCCGGTTTTGGGTTGTTCAGCTTTACTGGGGTTTTCGTAGGAAATAACTCTTCCACTCACTGGCGCCTTCGAAGGGTTAAAAATCGAAGGCCTTTCATGATGAGTCTTATGAAAATAAGTTCCCGCGGACATAAAATTGGCGATTTTATAATAAAGATTGTGATTCAGATCCAAAATTTCAAATCCTTTTTCGGTTGGCCTGTGTGAGGAGTAGTTAAAATGCCAGTAGATCATGGTCATCACAGAGTAAAAAGGAACAAAGAAAAATGCGAACAAGGTAGGTCCAAGAATCATAAAGACCGTGAAAGTTCTTAAATATCTGGCGCTCACGGCCGCAACGGCAGTCAATCTCCACAGCCATTGATAAGCGCGACTTCGGTGCCCCCAATTTTGATAGTAAGTCGAATTCATACATTTCACGAGTGCATTAAAAGTAGTTCGCACATAGGTCAGAAAATTTTTGTCACCAGGGGGATGAGGGTCGCGATCTGGATCGTCGGGATATTTATGATGAATTAAATGAACGATTGTAAAGTTCGCATATCCACCCAACTGATGAAAACCGATGAATTCGCCGATGAGGCGATTGAGCCAAAGAGGTTTGATATTTCCATGTGCCGTATTATGCATCAGTTGAGCCGAAACATAAGCCCAGCAGATCGCCAGCGGCAAACCCAAGAACGCCCAAGGAGAAATCTCAGCTCCGAAAATAAAAAACAAAACTGGAATAAAAAGACCACTGCCAGCCACGACAAAAAAATTCGGAGTCAAAAAAGCGACAAAGGACAGCGCCCATAAATAAGAGAAGCTCTCCGGCCGCTCAGGAGCCAAGGTGTTCATCAAAGCCAAGAGGGCCAAGCTTGCAGCGATACTAACCAGCGCATATTTCAAAAGAAAAAAAGGGTCCTTGGAGAACTTTCGAAGCATTCTTTTATTGTCTGTTGAGAGCATTTCAAAAATCTACTTTTACTATTGGGAAAAGGGACACCTGGACCATAGTCAGGGGGATGCTTTTTTACTCTCCGCGCCTGGATGAAAATCCGTGACCTTTGTCGACTCGCGCGGTTTCATTATTTTTGGGGTGGTCGTGGATTCAAATCTTAAAGAACTTGAGAGCCAAAGTATCTATATCCTCCGTGAGGCCTACGCAAACTTTCGCCGGATGGCAATGTTGTGGTCGATAGGCAAAGATTCAACTGTGCTGTTGTGGCTTGCTCGGAAAGCTTTTTTCGGTCATGTGCCGTTCCCACTCATTCACATAGACACGACTTTTAAAATTCCAGAAATGATTCAATACCGGAACGAACTGGTCCAGAAGTGGGACCTCGAACTTTTAATCGGTAAAAACACACGCGCTTTGCAAGGCAAAGAAACTTTTCCTGATGGCAAAGTCGACCGAATTAATTGTTGCCGAAATCTTAAGACCTCCGCTTTACAACAAGCCATTAACGGAGGCGCCGAGCGCTATCGTCTCGACAACAAAACTTTTGCGGAGATTCCAGATGCTGATACAGCCGAGTTTACGGCTGTAATTGCGGGTATTCGTGCGGACGAAGAGGGCTCGCGAGCCAAAGAAAGATATTTTTCTCCGCGCTCGATGAAGAATAAATGGGAAATCGATGTTCAGCCTCCGGAGTTTTGGAGCCAGTACAATACGGATTTTCCGGCGGGATGCCATGTGCGTATTCATCCTTTGCTTGATTGGACCGAACTTAATGTTTGGCAATACATCGAGCAGGAAAAAATTCCGACGGTTTCTTTGTATTACAACAAAGGTGATGGGAAAAGATATCGTTCCTTAGGTTGCTATCCTTGTACAGCTGCGATTACTTCTGACGCTAAATCACCAAAAGAAATCATTGTCGAGCTCTCTCAAGGTGCGCTTGCAAAAGTGCCTGAGCGTGCGGGCCGGGCCCAAGACAAAGATGAGGGTGGACTCGAAACGCTTCGTCGAGAGGGGTACATGTGAACGATCCTAGGATGAGAGTCGTTGTTGTTGGTCACGTTGATCATGGTAAAAGCTCTTTAGTCGGACGCATGATTTATGATTCCGGAAGTGCGCCTCAGTCGAAAATTGAGGAGATCCAAAATTATTGCCGAAACAACTCAAAACCCTTTGAGTTCGCATTTCTTCTGGATGCTTTAAAAGACGAACGAAGTCAGGGCATCACTATCGAAGTGTCGCGAGTTTTTCTTAAAGGGAAAAAACGCGATTTTCTAATTCTCGATGCTCCTGGGCACGAACAGTTTCTTAAAAATATGGTCACTGGGGCTGCTCATGCTCACGCAGCTATTTTGGTTGTCGATGCAAACGAAGGTGTACAGGGAAACTCAAAGCGACATGCCACTATGTTGTCGATGTTAGGAATTAAGAAAGTAATTCTTGCGGTTAACAAAATGGATCTCGTAAATTACCAAGAAGATCGTTTTGTTAAAATTGCCTTTGAGATGAAAGAGTTTTTGGCGAAGCATGAGATGACCGTATCCCATGCAATTCCTGTTTGCGCCATGACCGGCGAAAATCTTGTCACGCCAGCTTCGAATATGAATTGGTACACTGGCGCGCCATTATTGTCTGTCATGGAAAGTTTCGAGCATTAAGAAGCAGACCTCGACCCGATGGTGCGCGCTTCGGTTCAGGACATTTACAAGTTCAGCAAATTTGGCGACAACCGTAGAATTATTAGTGGCCAGGTGTTGGCGGGCCGTATGGAAGTTGGGCAAAAAATAAAATTTCTACCTTCAGGTTATGAATCTACGATTAAGTGTATCGAGGGGAGCGAGGAGTCTTTCGTACAAAGAGGAGTTCCGTACGGAATTACCATTAACGATGAGATCTATATCAAACGCGGAGAAATGATCGTTGCGACCGAAGATTTTTCGGGAACAATCGCTCAACGTTTTGTTGGCAACTTGTTTTGGCTTGATAAGGACTCTCTTAAAGTCGGCGAAAGAATTCGGTTTAAAATTAACAATCAAAGTGCTCTCGTCAGAGTGCGCGCAATTCCACGCACTTTACAATCTTCAACTCTCGACGAAGTCTGCAGGCCCTCCGAAATTCGTTTTCTAGATGTTGCCGAAGTCGAGTTCGAAAGTTCGACGCCGATCTTTTTCGATCCGAGTGGCTCTGACTTGATCACCAATCGGTTTGTGTTGGTCCGAGATTTTGTGATCTGTGGTGGAGGAAAAATTCTTAAAGCTCTTAAATCCGAGGAGGTTTCAAAGACAAGGCCTTGGGTTCGAGTTCAAGAGGAAAAATCGAGCTCAATTCTGGTTCTCCTTTATAATGAACTCGCAAGCGAAGAAATTGATCGACTTTCGCAACATGGTTGGGTGAGCGACTTTCGTACTTTAAACGAAAAATCCCAGGAATTTGAATTGGCCCTCGAGATTTTTTCAAAGTCAGGAAAGCCGGTATTTGCATTGATTGGCGAACATCAAAGAACTCATATCCTTGATTTAGCTAGTGCGCGTTCTTCGCAGGAAGTTTATGAAGCAGCAAATACAAAGGCTTTGTGGGATCTGATTGGAAGAGCTGCGATAGGCCGAGATGCTCATTCGACTCAATAATATGGAGGGTTTCGTGCAGACTCCCGTTCTTGAATATCTAAAAGTCTTGAAGTCTTACAGTCCTGACCTGCGGTATATTCCGCGCGCAGGTCTTTATTTTTTTAAATTTGCCTTTTTTGAACCTTTTCGTATTTTGGAAAATATAATTTATGGAAAAGAGATTCGGGCTCACAAGGTTCACGCAAGTCCAATTTTTATTCTCGGTTACTACCGATCCGGAACAACTCATCTTCAAGAGCTTCTCCTTCAAGACAGTCGTTTTGCATACCTCAATTTTTTTCAGTGTATTTTTCCCTCGGCCTTTATCTTAACGGAAAAATTTTTTAAAGTTTTTTTTACCGCATTTGCGTCCGCCATCCGATTCCACCATCCAGCTCATAATATTCCGTTTCATTTTGATCTGCCGGCCGAAGAGGATGTGGCCCTGGTTTCTGCAGGCTATCGGCATGCTTCGAACTGGGGACAGATCTTTCCCCGGCATTTTCGTGAATTTTTTAATAAGACTGTTTTTTTTGAAAGTGCCGATCCCTCGTTTGAAAATAGTTTCGCAGAAGAGATGAAGAGTTTGATGAGGCGTGTCTCTTACGCAAACGCTGGAAAACGTCTTTTGCTCAAGAGCCCGCCACACACGGCACGTATTGCTCATCTTTATAAAACATTTCCAAAAGCGAAGTTTATTTTCATTCATCGCGATCTCTATCAGACTTATAAATCTAATCAAAAACTTTGGAATTCTTTTCGAGGGCAGTGTCTGCAAAACTTTACTGAGGCACAGGCCAACTCTGAAATTTTATGGAGCATGAATAAAAGTTTTGAAATTTACAATCGTGATAAGTTCCAAGTGCCAAAAAATAGTTTAATCGAAGTTTCTTATGAAGATTTGCAAGCTCGACCGATCGAAGTGATGGCGAAAATCTACTCTCAATTGCAAATAGAGGGATATTCGACGTTGAAACCCAAATTTGAGGCCTATGTCGAGCAATGTCATGGCTCAAACGTTGATAATTATAAATATACGACGGACGATTTCGTAAGTGTCGAGAAAAAGTGCGCAAGATGGCTCCAATTGTGGTCTTATGCGCGCCCTGGGGCTAGATCCGCGGCTCGAAGCAAGTCCTCCAAGGAGGTTTCACTGTGAATATCATTGAGGTTAGGTCTCAAAAGGAACTCCGAGAGTTTTTGGATTTTCCACAAACTCTTTATTTCGACATTTTGGATGACGAAAATTTTGTGATGCCAATCCGAATGATTTCAAAAATCCAGATTGGTTCCTTGAAATCCAAGAACAAACTTCTCTTACTCGCCAAAGAAGATGGCCAAGTTTTGGCGCGACTTGGACTTTACAAACACCAACATGCCGGAAAGGCAAAGCTTCATTTTGGATTTTTTGAATGCTTGCCAGGGCGAAAAGATGCGGCGGAGGCTTTGTTCGCCCATGGAAGAAAAGCTTTTCCAGATTTAGAGGTCATCGGACCTTTTTGTTTTCGTATGGAAGATCCCTACATGGGAACTTTAATAGAAGGTTTCGAGAATGAACCCTATTTTATGATGCCTTACAATCCAAACTACTATGATGAATACCTAAAAGCCTGTGGTTTGAATGGCATTATGGACGTAGTGGCTTGGGATATTAAAAGAACTCAGCCACATGAAGAGCTTTTCTCTCGAGCTGAACAATGTAAAAAAGAGGGTTACACAGTTCGTTGGATGACAAAAAGATCAATGAAAAAAGACGTCGAAATCATAGCCCGTATTTTTAACGATGCTTTGTCAGAGAATTGGGGATTTGAGGAGCTGATCGCTCAACAAGTTAAAGAAATGTACATGATGTTTAGAATTTTCGTAGACCCGGATTTAGTTTGCTTCGCACAGAAGGATGGTAAAGATGTGGGATGCGGAATCGCGATTCCAAACTTTAATCCGGCCATCAAGTCTGGAAAAGGCGCTTTGAGTCCTCGCATTTTATGGAATGTTTTGACGGGTAAAAAGAAAATGGAATCAGTGCGTGGTTATGCACTTGGCGCCGTTCGTGCCCATCAGAATAAGGGGATCGGAAGTTTATTGCTCCTCAACGCATGGACTCGTGCACAAAATGATATTCAATACCAAAGGGCCCAACTTTCGTGGATTCTCTCTGGAAATGATTCAATGAATAGCTTGGCAAATCGCTTGAACGGTGAAGGAAAGTGTAAGTATCGGATTTACTCAAGTGACGAAAATGCGGTTTTAGGAAACGCCTAATGATAAAACGGAGCCTTCGTCTTTTTGAGAATCCTTTGTTAGAGATGCTCAGCAAAGTTCATCCGTGGATTCCTATTTTAGTTTGGGGATCTGTCTTTTTAGCTTTGCAAGTGGGACTTTTTCAGGACGAAAGAATTTCGGGAATTGAACAGGTGGCTTTTGTGGCTCTCGGAGTTTTTTACTGGATTTTCCTTGAGTATATTTTGCACCGCTATGTTTTTCATATGAAGCTTTCTAGTGAGTCTTTTAAAAGATTTGGATTTATTATTCACGGTGTTCATCACGAAGATCCCAAAGACCGCTTTCGGGGCCTGATGCCTCCCTTAGCCACTTTTATCTGTGCCATTCCTCTTTATTTTTTGTGCGCCCTCGCTTATTCCGGGGGTAAAGAGAATGCCGTGTTTAGTGGTCTTCTTTTGGGGTTTGTGACCTATGACTATGTTCATTTTAGTTTTCATCAGGCTCAGTTTAAAAATCGGATTTGGAAAGAACTGCAAAAAAGACATTTAATTCATCACCGTGATGAGACAGCGAACTACGGGGTTTCTTCTCCGCTCGTCGATATCATCTGCAGAACGGGAAGAGAAAAGTAATGGCTTTTATTCCAGTTCAAGCTCCTGACTTTCATTTTGCGAGAAGAAAGGAACTTCTCTCGAAACATGGCTCTGTTCTTCGTACGATGGCGAAACCGAATCCGTGGACGTTTTCCTTTGTTTTACTTTTCGTTGGTATTCAGTACACAGCTGCCTATTTTTTTAAAGACAGTTCAATTGGAGTTTTGCTCATTTCGGTCTTTTTCTTCGGAGCCTTTTTAAATCATGCGCTCTCTGTGCTCGTCCACGAAGCTGCTCACAATCTAATTTTTAAATCACGAACTCTCAATCGGCTTGCGGCACTGATTTGTGATTGGGCCATGATTACTCCTAGCTCGATGGCATTTCGTAAATACCATATGATTCATCACGATCGAATGGGAGATTTTGGTTTTGATGCCGATATGCCGACGCATTTTGAAGCTAAGCTAGTTGGAAACTCGAGCGTGAGAAAAATACTTTGGGTTTTTCTTTTGAGCGTTTCTCAAGGTCTTCGTCCATCGCGATTTAAGCATATTCAGCTGGTGGACAAGTGGTTCCTAGCCAATTTAATTTCAAATTCAGTAATCGTAATGTTTGCTTTTCAAGTGATCGGACTTCAGGGGCTCAGCTATCTTTTCTTATCTACCTTTGTTGCTCTCGGCCTTCATTCTTTAGGTGGGCGATGGATTGCGGAGCATTTTGTTACTCGGCCGGGACAAGAAACGTATTCTTACTACGGCCCTTTAAACAAAATCATGTTCAATATCGGATTTCATGCTGAACATCATGATCTGATGAACATCCCCTGGAATCAGTTGCCAAAATTAAAAGCCTTGGCGCCCGAACTTTATGAAACTCTTCACTCCTACAAGTCTTATACAGCATTGTTAATAGAGTTTATTCGCAATCCAAATTTGTCTTTGTATTCTCGCATGCGAAGAGAGGGTGTCGCGCAGCCAGTTGTTAGTTTAAAGAAAAGCCCTGAAAATGTGTCAGAGCGAAGTAGAGAGCCAGAAATCCAAATGTAAGCCAAGCCTCGATTGCAAAGAGGCGTCTTCTCATAAAATGAGAGTCTGAAATTTCTGCTGAACGTCCCCAAAGAGGACCGGGCTTTCCTTTTACACGATAGACAACAAAGACCATATAAACGGCTGCCAAAAATCCGGTTCCTAAAACAAAATAAATTAAATAGTGAAAAAGCTCAGCAAAACTCACAACTGTGCACCCAGATAAGAGTGAACTTGTTCAGGTGTAAGCCCATCATCCATCATCGCATGGAGTGAGGCCGTGCTTGGTTTGTCTTTGGATTTCAAACTTTGAATGTTCTTAGCGAAAATCTCAGCGACTGCATCTAGATCGCTGAATTTATGAGTGGCAATCACAGAGCAGCGAATGAGAGTTCTTCCGCGAGGAACTGCAGGTGAGAGAACCGGGGTCGCGAAGACTCCATCATTTTCGAGTTTCTTGCTCATAGCAAGGGCTTCAGTATCATCGCCGATCAAAACGGAGACGATGCTTGTTTGCGAATCAATAACGTTCAGGCCTTTAGCTTTCATTCGCTCACGGAAATAATCAGATTTCATCTTGAGGTCGTTCACCATCTGCGGGCTCTCGATTAATATTTCCAAAGACTTTTCAGCAGCTGCAACACTCGCAGGTGCAAGCGCTGCTGAGAACATCATGGTTCGTGCCTTGAGTCTCATCCAGTCAATAGCTTCTTTAGATCCGCAGACGAATCCGCCCTGACTTGCAAGTGATTTGGAGAATGTTCCCATGAGATAGTCAGGTTTCAAGCCGTATTGAGCCGCAGCTCCGCGCCCGCCAGGACCGAGCACTCCCACTCCATGTGCTTCATCGACATAAGTGTGAGCATTGTATTTTTTTGCGAGAGCGTGAATCTGATCGTAAGGAGCAATGGCTCCCGACATTGAAAAGACCCCGTCGGTGATAATTAATTTACCGGCTTCGCGCGGAACAGTATTTAGTTTAGCCTCAAGGTCCGCCATATCAAGATGGCGATAACGAAGCATTTTGGCACCCGAGAGTTGGTTGCCTTCAACAATGCTCGCATGATTGTCTTTGTCTGAAAAAATAAAATCACTCGTTCCGACAACAGAGCTGATGGCACCTTCATTGGCCATGTAACCGGTAGAGAAAACCAAAGAATCTTCGTAACCAAAAAAATCGGCGAGCTGTTTTTCTAATTTTGTATGTAAAGAAAGATTGCCGTTTAAAAATCGAGATCCCGTGCAACCCGTGCCCCATTTTTTAATGGCCTGAATGGAGGCTTCGACAACTTCCGGATGATGCGTGAGTCCTAAATAATTATTTGAACCCATCATGATCAGGTTTTTATTCATATAGCCAGCGTGAGTGGCCTCAGAGGATTCTAAAACTCTAAAGAATGGAAAAATGCCCATCTGCCGCAAAATATTGGGGAGGCTAAGTCCTTTGAATTTTGAGCTGAGCCCCGAACCCATGAAGCTTTCTCCTTGAAGTTTCTAGTGTGCAAAGACGACTTTCACGGCCTGGTGCTGGCTTTTTCCCATCGCCACCGACAAGGCCTTTTTATAATCATCAATCTTAAATTCATGGGTGACAAGGTTTTCGATTCGTATTCCCAAAGAAGGGAGTTCGGCGAGAAGACCGACTGCGACTGAATATGTGGATTTCGTGAAGCCGTCACGGGGATCAACGACGATGCTTGACATCGAGGAACCCACTAATGAGATTTCGCGGAACCAGAGCGGTGTCGGGTCGACCCCAGCGAGACTTGTGCCTGTTCCAACAACAAAAACTTTTCCATGCTGCTTGGCAAAACGAAGCGATAGATCGATGGATCGAGGCGAGGAGACGCAATCAAAAACGGCATCGACGCCTCCTTCTATTGGAGGGAGTCCGAGAGCGACGGGTAAGACCTGAGCTTGAGTCATTTGTGCAAAATCTGAAATTAAACTCTTAGATGATTGCAGAATTTCATTGGCTCCGAAGCTTTTTGCCAATGCACCTTGAAATTCGTGCTTGTAAATTGCAATGATTTTCCACGGCAATCGAAGAGCGCGAATCGAAGCAATTAACAAAAGCCCCATCGTGCCCATTCCAAAAACGACGACTGTTTTTTCTTCTCTTTTTCCGGCAGCAAAATCGCAAACAGGTTGGAGGGTACAAGCGAAAGGATCGGTGAGAACAGCTCTTTGCAAGGGAACAGCGGAATCAATTTTAAAAAGTTGGGACTGATGGGCAACAAAATTCT
The DNA here is from genome assembly GCA_050186175.1 of Pseudobdellovibrionaceae bacterium. Lineage (GTDB taxonomy): Bacteria > Bdellovibrionota > Bdellovibrionia > Bdellovibrionales > Bdellovibrionaceae > JBFWYS01. The sequence continues at coordinate 1,404 of JBFWYS010000050.1, read as the reverse complement.
CACCCCAGCCACCACCGGTCTTATTGTGATACCCGAGGCTAAGTCCCGGACCCAAACCATTTTTGGAATCAGCAAAACCTTCGCAAAGAGAAATGCGTCCTAGTGCACAGAATTTACACAGAGTGCGTCCATGAACTACGCAAGACATCACGGGATTGACGACGACACGATCTCCGATTTTCCAGTTTAAAACACCGGATCCAATTTTTACGATCTCGGCTACATTTTCGTGCCCTAAGATGCAGGGGAAACTTGCATAGGGTTCCATCGAGAAAGCTTCTTGTCCACGAAGCATATTTTGATCGGAGCCGCAGATTCCACTCATTAGAGATTTCAACTCCACCCATTGTTCATTTGGAAGAGCGGGTTTTTCTGCGGCCTTAGAAAATTTTAGGTTTGGAAAAAAAGGCCGCGTTCCTTTTAAAAAAGAAAAATAAAATTTTGAGGCTAGATATTTGGGAACAGAAAGAGAGTAGACGAGTGCTCTCATCTTCCAGCTTCTATAAAACTCTGCATCTGCGCAGAAAAAGCTTTTGTAATAATCAAATTCGCCGCCTCTTCGGCAGTTATGGAACTTGTATCAATTGATAACTCGGGTGCGGTTGGAATTTCGTACGCGGAATCTATTCCAGTGAAAGATTTAATTTCACCAGCGCGTGCTTTTTTATAAAGTCCTTTTGGATCTCGGGATTCGCAAATATCTAGGGGAGTGCTCAGATAAACTTCAAAATAGTTTTTGCAAAGTCCGCGGACGAATTGTCGGGAGCCTTCAAATGGGGAAATTAAACTTGCTAGAACAGTAACTCCATGAGCTTCTAGGCGACTCGCGACAAAACCCACGCGCTTCACGTGGTCATTGCGTTCTTGAACTGAAAATCCCGTACTCGGAAAAATATTGCGAATCGCATCACCATCCAGCATTTCAACACGGTGGCCTCGTGCTAAAAGTTTTTTCTCGATTAAAGTGGCGATTGTTGATTTGCCTGCTCCCGAAAGTCCCGTGAGCCAGATGACCGATGCGCCTGATTTAAATGGAACTTTTGACATAAATAGATGCTACTTCAAAGGTCGGGCCGGAAATGAGTGTCATCTGCGAAACTGGACCTTGGTCTTGATTGGCTTGATTCTGATATCTAAAATAAAAAAGCCGCCCGAAGGAGCGGCTTTTGAGTTCTAGTCTCTTCGATCTTCTTATCTTACGAAGCTGAATAGAACGGATGAAGCCAAGCGTCCGCCTCTTGAGCTCATCAAGATTTTTTGATTTTCATCTACCTGATTGCCATTTGCGAGGTCAGGAAAAATCTTTTTGAATGCGGCTTGATCCCAACCTGTTGCGCGACCTTGAGTGTGATCGCGATAAGCTGTCTGTTTGCCATTTATAGTTGTAACAACCATGGCGTTACT
>JBFWYS010000049.1:0-12229 GCA_050186175.1 Pseudobdellovibrionaceae bacterium | reverse complement strand
AACTTCATAAAATCTCCTATGCGGATGGGGTTTAAAATTTTGTGTACTTTAACGTAGAAGAACCATTTTTAGGAAAGAATTGCTTTCGCTTGAAGTGATTACAAAACTGTAAAAGGTTTTGGGCGGTCTTACGGTGCCAGGCCCAGTTTGATGTTTGGAGAGGCGGCGCCTCTCCAAACAGGCTCTTTTTAAGGGGCACATCCAGGCGTAGACGGCGCGACCGAGCACCGAATTGTGCAATCTTTTGATGGATAAGTTGGCAGATATTTAACCCACTTGTATTTTACCGGATCGGGGCAAAAGCTATCCAGTTCCGCTTGAGTCTCATTCACAAAGTCTGCCTGTATCGCGGCTTCCGTTTCAGCCTTTGCGACTGCCACCGTTTTTCCAGCTCCGATTCGAGCATTATAGTCAGCGACCCAGAAGGTATATCCAGGACCATCGGCACACCGACCATTTGGCAGCGTGTACTGATCAACAATCCACCCGTAAGGCCCTGCTGTATCGCAATACACACCAGGCACGGCTACGTATGTAGGTAACGGAGGTGGAGGCGGTGGCGGCACCGGGGTAGGTATCGGAGTAGGCACTGGAGTAGGTACTGGAGTAGGGAAAGTCGGACTCGGAGAAGGAAAGGTTGGACTCGGAGTAGGAGAAGTCGGACTCGGCGAAGGAGAAGTCGGCAAAGCCGAGCAAACAGCGGCCCCCGAAGCGCTGATTCCTCGCATATATGAGCCACTAGGGCATGAAATTCCAGTGAACGAGGCTGTTACGGATCCACAAACAGGGTTGCCGTTTGCATCGGTTGAAGTGACGGCCTGACCAGAAGAACAATTTAGATTCGGTGTTGCTGTTACGCATTTTGGTGCGCCGGTGGAAGTGAAACCTATCAAGAACTGACCCGTACTACAGGTCAAATTCGACAAGGTATTAGCGCAAATAGGCGCTCCAGCAGTAGTAAATCCAGTGAGTGATTGTCCCGTAGGGCAAGCAGTACCTGATACCGAGGCTTCGCAAAGAGGATTTCCGCTGGCATCAAATCCTTTTAATATCTGACCCGACGGACAGGCAATATTTGCTAAGACCTCTGAGTCTTTCATGCAGGCGAGTTCTGTGCCTGGTCCTGTGGTGTTTAAAATAATTTGTGAAATCACGAGAGGCTTGACTTGCATTGCGGAGGAATTCGCAGACTGAACAGAAAGTGTAAGATTAGTCGCGTATCGACCTGCCCCGAGGTTCGATGGGGCAGATAGACTGGCCGACATCACCTTGAGACCCGAACTTCCCTGAAGTTTTCCGGCTGTAATAATCGGCGACTTCGTAGTGTTGCTACAATTATCCGCAAAAAAACTGATATCCAATTTCGAAGCGTCTAGAGGAATTTCCGCGGGAGCTGTGGCCATAATGAGGCTTTTTAAATTACCCCCGCCTGTGGGTTTAATTCCGTTTGCGCCGGGTTGGTTGAAGACACATTTGCAAGATCCTTCGAACACTTTTAATGTTCGATTTAAATCGGTCGTAATTGCAATCAATTCATTTTTTTCCTGCAGTTGTTTTTGTTGGCGAGCATTGCTGGCAACCAACTGAGCGAACACCAATGAGAGGGCTGCGATGGCTCCACCGGCTACTAAAACCTGAGCCAGCGAAAATCCTCGATGGTTAAAAATAAAGAGCTGGTTTTTCATAGGTACCCTCCGATTCACAAAATGTCCTATACTATAGAATTATAAACGAAATTATAGAGAGCTTGTAGATTCGAGAGATTTGGGCGTATCAAATAGAGACCATCGCCGCGTTGAAAGCTGTTGCTTGTCCGGCAGCGCCCGCGCCTGTCCCAAAAAAAGACATTTTGGCCGGACAGTGAAGTAGATTTTATTTAGACGGTTAGAAGAGGCCCCGCCTTGAAAGCCCGGCTACTTGAGCAAGGAGCTGAGGATAAAAGTTTTATTCATGTCAACGCTTTTTACGTCTGCTGGATTAAGTCTTAGGATCGAACCTGCTGTTGCCGCAATCACTTCTGGCGTGATGTAGATGTACTTGTCGTCACGAGCTACTTGGGAAGTTCTTGCCGCTTGCAATGTTTCGATGTGAATGGGTAATGCTGTATGCTGAGAAGATCCAGTTGTTGAGTTCTCTGCTGTAATCACATGGCTATGTCCTAAAGATTGTCCGCCGCGCACGAGTCCGCCCGCAAACAAAACTGAATTTGTAAGAGGATTATGATCTTTTCCTTTTGATGTATTTAGTGCCGGTGTACGGGCAAACTCCGAGACAACCATAAATAATGTATCATCAAAAAGATTTCGGCCGTTTGTTGTCTCAACAGATCTAAAAGTTTTAAAGATATTGGCAATTTCTTCCCAGGCCTTTGTTTGGTTCTGAAGATGTGTTCCCGGATGGTTCGAGTGGGTGTCAAGGTCGGCGCTAACATCGAGAAGAGCCGAATTTGAAAGCCCCGCAGAAAAAACAGAAGCTAGAAGTTTTCCTACGTTACCGGATTCACGTCTTTTCTGAGAGTCAAATCCGAGCTTTTCAAATTGGGTTTTGGCTGCTTCTAGCCTATTAGACATTTGCATTAATCTTTGGAAGGAGCCAGTAAAGGCACCTCGGCGTGGAGCTTTGAGATTTAACGAATTTCCATCTTCAACAATCGAAGCAACATTTGTTGATGCTGTTATTAATACGGGGCGATTTAGGGGACTGATGGCCTCGTTTGTAATGACACCGAGAGGGCTTTGACCAAGTAGATTTGCAAATTCAATTGGTAAAACCGGAGCCTTGCCCTCGCTGTTTCCAGTCGTGATGTAACTTAAACATCCCGAGTGGCCGACATCGAAGGGTGCTAAAATCACACCGTTAACTACGCTCATCTCATTTGAAAATTCGGCGATCGGAGCTGCTGCAGGAGCCAATCGAATATCGCCTGCTTTGTGCGCGATTTGATCTTCGGAATATTCAATGAAGATGTCTTCTTGTTTAGTATTGTGATCTTTGTGAGTTTTAGGATCTAAACTTAGAGTCACATCCCAGCCATCTTGAACTTGGATCATAACAAAGTTCTTGGCGAAACCCATAGGCGAATTTGCAAATGAGATTCGTGGAAGAACTAGCAGGCCTGCGCCCATCAAAGAAGATTTAAGTAAAAGATCACGACGCTTCATAATTGCTCCTAGTACTGAAGGATGTCTTGAATTAGAATCAAATAACTAATTCTTTGATAGGTTCCGATAATTGTGTCAGCTTTCTTAAACTTCTCTACAAATGACGGATTCTTATCATCAAAAGTTTTTAGCTGCTCAAGAATGTCAGAAATTAATGCCTGAGCGCTTTCGAACTCGAGTTCTAACCAAATTTCTTCGGGCCCGATTAATTTTTCAGCGATTCCCTTTACTATTTGCTCCTGTTGGACCTGAGAAAGGTTTGAAAACTTAAGATCAGAAAACTTTGCACTTGAAGTAACAAGGGGGTCTCTAAACATGAGATTATTTGCGACATTCTGTGCCCCAATTTCTGTCATCGCCGCGTAATGATTTATTGTCCCATCTGATACGATGTATTCAAAGACGCAGTTTGAATACCAAATTGCAAAAGCAGGATCTGGATTCGCAGAAAGAGGCTTTCCCAATGCTGGCATATTATCGCCTAGAGTCTGGCGATTATCTTCGTCGAGCCTTTTGCATTTGCTATCTGCATAAATGTCATTAGGAAACTGACTCTTAAGGGTTTGTAAAATCGTCTCTGGAGAAGGATATCGCTTCCAGTTTTTTTCGAAAGCGGCCTTGTGTCCAGAATCCTTCTCGATTTTAGGCACGATGAGTGGAAATCCCCATGCTGAACTACTTAGTCCAATTGTAAAAATAAAAGTAAGACTCAGATTTTTCATGGGTGAACTCCCGCTGTTGGTTGCCCTTGATTGTCGGGAGCGCCTTGATTGATCCAGACAAGAATTTTCTCGATATCCTTTTTATTCCAAAGGTGTGACTCTTTAGGCATTTTCATTGGATCATTGTCGGGACGAGTAAGTGCCCTTGTAATTCTCTTTAACCACTGACCATGAGTCTCTGCACTCTCGATTGGGAGAGCGGCAAAACTCGTCATGCCTTGCTCTACGTGGCAGGTGTCACAGCGCTTGAGGATGGGAGCTACGTCATTAAATGTCAAAGCGGTAATTGGTTGAGTTCTAAATTCAGGAGAGGTGACAACGACCTTAATAAAATCATTTGTTTTTCTCTGCACTTTATCAAAATCTTTGATTAAAGACCGCATTTTTTCTTTGGGCAGAGGGATGTCTTCGCCGATAAACTCTTTCCAGAACCATCTTACTTGGCACTCAACATACTCAGGCTGTTGGGCAATGGAGGCCGCTAAGTCACCAATACCCTTTGCAGGAAAAGAGTCAACTTTTCCGTTTTCTCGTTTTAGAACGAGTGCACCAGCGACGGGAGCTTTTCCAAGTGTGACATTACTTTTACGGAATGTCTGTCCCATCGGATCTAATTTCATATGGCATGCAAAACATTTATCATCATTTCCATGAAGTTTTGCATCGAGATTCTGAACGATGTCTTGCTCAGAAACCTTATATTGCTTGGCAAAAGTTGCTTCTAAAAATTTATGCTTGGCATCGGCTTCGGTCGTTGGAATAGATGCAACCATTGGGTCACATAAGAAAATGCGGTAAACAGCAGCGGCTCTTCGCCGATTTTTATTTACGGCGTTGGTGCTAAATCGCGATAAAAATCGCGACGTCGTCAAACTTCCAGCAACTCGAACGTCGTCTTCGTCGAGACGAAGAACATAAGATTGTTTTGGCAAGTTATCTACTATGGGACTCTCAATTTCATCGCTTTTGCCTACTAAGCTTGGCTCAATAAGGCTGAAAAATTGTTGATCTGGAAAAGCACCAGAGTATGAAAAGTCAAAACGAATGGCTTCAGCGACTGTAAAATTGTATCTTTTAGATTTGAGAAGATCATCCCATGGACGATTTTCTTTCGCCATCGAAGTAAATAAATTTGTCAGAGCATCATATTGAGAGCCATAACTTCGAGTTTCATCGCTTTCAAAACCTTCGGGGCGATCGTTCGTGCGAAGGTAAAAAAGTTCAGAAAGTCGATACATCATTTTGTTCGCATGCTGAGAAGTCGCAGTGTATTCGTCGACTTTTTCATTAATGAAGGCGTCAAAACCATTTTGCGATTTTGCGATTTTCATGGCTTTGTATTCTTCTAGTGATGGCGGAACCCCGCGCAAATGGAGACTCAGTTTGCGCAAGTATCCTGCATCAGAGAGAGATTGTTGAGCTATCGCAGATCCGCCAATGACTGAAGAAATAAGTAGGAGGGTAAATACTAATTTCATTGGGCCGCCTCCTCGACTTCTGTTTTCGGTTCAATGGGCTCTTCTTGCATTTTTGTTTTTTCTATTTCTTCTTGAGTTTTTTGTTCTCGCTCATCGATTTTTTTCTTGGCGGCTTGATAAAGATTGTTAATCGAATCAATAAGAGACGAGTTCTTGTCTCCGAAAGAAAGATATTTGTCCGTGCCTACGATGTAATTTCGAAATTCCTCTGTTGGAATTTTTGTGCTGATTTGCGCTGCGAGATCGTTGGCGTTTGTCTCAGCGATGAGTTCACATGTTTGATCGCCTTTATCTAAGATCAGAGTCGAAGGTCCACCTATACTAAAAAGAATGGGTAGAGCGCTAGAGAAATATGATTCAACTTCTACGACTTCAAGTTCTTGAGAGTTGTTTTTGGAGCGAACCAAAGAAATCTCGGTTCCGCCCGTGAGGGGTTGGTTCTCATTCACCGATGTATCAGGATTTGGGAACATAAATTGGCCTGACCATGTCGAGATTGTCGATTTTTCAGGAGCCTGCTTGGATCCGTTAGGAAGAAACTCGAATGACGGGCAGGCGAGGCGATCATTTGGAATTCCGATATCAATTCCGGTAGAAGTTTGTTGGCCAGACACAAATATTAGCTCTTTGGTGTCGTTTTCGTCCTCGAAATCGTACACTGTGCCTACCAGTTCCGGTTTCTCAGGATTTGCCTCCCAAATCCATCTGAAGTAGATAGTTCGAGTCGAGATGTAATAAGTGCAGTTCGGTACAGCGATTTTACTACATTCATTTTCGATGACTTTAAATGGAACCTGAACTTCCCTTGAAAGGAGCTTATCCTGAATTTCCAGGCGAAGGACACTGCCATCGGTTATTTTAAAACGAAGTGGCTCACCGATTTTACGAGCAAGCTCTGCATATTTTGAAGTCTGATTTTGTGCGTATGTCGTTGTACAAAAAGTCAACAGCACGCCTATTGCGAGAGTAACTGAATACATTTTTACGTCCTGGAATACGGTGGTTAGTGGGCTCATAGAGCAATGTCAGTGCCAGTAGCTAAACGAAATAAACCGACGCAGACCTGTCGACCCCATTGGCAGCGCCAATAATAGGCAGTCAAAAAACGCCCTTCACTTAAGAGTTTACTTTGCAAATAGCTGGAGGCCGAAGCTCGAAAGAGACCTCAGCCGATTGCACTCGCTCAGTTGAACAATTGTCCCGGTTCAACCGCAGTTGAGCTTCTGTAAGCATCCTGAACTGTACTCAAAAAATTTCCGATGTCTGCATTTTCAGAGAGGCTCACAAAAGCCAGTTCGGCTTGTGCATTATTTCCAATATTCTCAAAGCCAATATAAAGATTCTTTGTAACCAGGAATTTTTCAAGTTGATTCCATGTAAATTCGAACTTGATTACTTGGCCCTTTGAAAATAATTTAGCACGCTCCAATGAGGGAGTTGTAAATAGACCTCTAAAAGAACCTTGATTCATTAGGTCTTTAATAGCTGCGCTTAAAAACCACGCCGTCATTTGTTCATCTTGAGCTTTATCCATTGCTTCTTTGATTTTTTGAGCGCGGCCCTTGATTTTCTCCAAGCGAGACAGTTTTTCGTCCGCTTCTCTTCTCTCGACGAATCCTTCCTTGAAAAGCTGTGCGTAGGTCTTCACTTCCTTCTGAGCATGATCGATCAATTTCTTTAAATCTGCGTCCAATGTTTCACGCCAATCGACCGGAAGGGGTTGCTTTTCCTTTAGCATTTTAGAGAACTCAAAAACATTTGATTCGTAATCGGTTGTTCCGCGATAGACGACCAAAGAAGATCCGCTATTAGTATTGCGGAGATGGTCTAAAATGCGAACTTCTGCCCCGGAAGCTTGATAAACAAAAGAACCATTTTCTTTCCATTCGAACCAGGGCTGTTTGAAAAGTTTATTCATAAGAATCTTTGGATCTGCAGACTTTGCTTGGTTCCATGCGGTAAACTGTCGAACAAAAAAATCAGCAGCAAAAGCATCATTTCTCCAGAATGCAGTAGAGCCTTTGTTTCCACGACTCGTATCTTGAAAAAGAAGTTGAGGCTCTTTTACTTGCTTTTCTAACGAGAGATTCGGGCTCATGTTAAATTCGCGAATATTTCGTAAGGTGACATATAGACTCGGCGGCTTGCTAGAAAGTGGATCGTCAGAGACGAAGTCGAGTGTCGATGCAGGAGTACTCTTAGCGGCCTTAAAGAGACTGTTAAGATATTGACGAAGTTGAGCGTCGGAATCTACCGCAAAAGCGAAGCTTCCAAATACTACTAAGGTTAATGCTGCGATTGCCAGTTTTAATGACTTTTTCATAAGTTTTTCCTTAATTGCGTATAAATCTCTTCGGACCTTGCCCGAATAGACTTGCCACAAATATGCCACGACAAGTGTCATCATTTTTATGAAAGAGGATAGATTCCTTTTAACTCAGTAAAGCTCCTGAAAACGGATCGACAGCTGTCAACTTTGTGTTCACCACCGGCCAGTCAGGCAGAGACGAAAGTTTTTGAAAAGAGTCGACTTTTTATGATCTTCAATGCGGGATGTTCCCGCATTTCGGGTCGCCCTCGACATATGGGTTCCTTCGACATGGCCAAAGATCTGCATTCAGGGCCTTCATGAATATTTCTCGATGATATCCGCCATTGCCTCCTGAAGAACGAGACTTCATAATTCCCCGGTTGAACAAGTCATTCAATTTTCGGCCACTCTCAGAAATGCGTGATGCAACCACAACGCCATTTAAAGGATCCGATACTCCGCTATTCAAGATACTGACGACTCCAAACTGAGTGTTTCCTCCTCCGTTCGTCACATCGCGAATCTTCTTTTCAATACCTGTCCACGCCATAGCGAGATCGATCTTTCCCGCGACCAAATCTTGATCATAGTTCAGCGTTCGGATAAGTTCTATGTGCTTTGGAGTTTTCGGGTAGGCCTCGGTGAGGTGGAGATAAAGATCTCCAGGGAGAGTACCTATTCTCAGCTTACGTGAAGAGTCACTAAAATAAGGTTTATCATGTGGGAAACCTTCTCCATCAAGATCTTCCTTCTTGATCAATGGTTGAACCACGTTACCAATAAGCACATCTCTTGGCTCGTAATAGGCGAGCGAAAAAAGCATTTTCAGTCGTCGAGCCGGGCTCGCACCGATCGAAGAAATTACGACGTCGTAAGGATAGCTCGCATCAGAGTCCGCTGAGGCTCCGTTCTCTGGCTTGAGCAGATCATAGAGCAATCCGCCTGGATCTCTCATTGGATCACTGGTAGGAGAGCCTGCCAACGGATGAAGAATCCATGTACATTGCAAGTTCATGTCGGAGCAGATGCGATTGAAAAAATCCACTTCGATCCCGCAGACCCGGGTTTCCTTCGGACCGGATTTCGTGTTTGCATCGCATGGGTAATTGTATGGATAGGAAATACCCGCAGTTCCGATTCTCACGAGCACGGGGCTTTTGTCAGAAGCAGAGTTCCTCTTTTGCTCGGCTTTTCGTGCAAACACTGCAAGTGAAATGACCGAGAGTATGGCAATCAAGATCGGGAGTCGAATAAATACAGATTTCATGTCTTCTCCTGGTGTGGATGAGAAAAACGGTTATTGTTGGTGATGTTATAGAGGCGAAGCAATAGTGATGTTTTGAAACCGAGTTTGCAGATCTAAATTTGCCGGATTGGCTATGGTTTCTGCTAAAATTTGAAGTCCTTCGATAACGACTGTCAAAGAAGCTCTATAATCCGTGAGTTTTTGAATTTTTCGAACCACAAGAGTATTTTTATAATCTTCGCCGATATGAAAGGCACATATTTTTATTGCTGGCATTTTATTGCAAACTTCTTTTAGACTCATCGACTTTTTAGTTCCGAACAACTGATCGTAGCTGGTATTGCGGTTAGCTACAGCTTCAAGGTACAAATTCGTAACAGCCGATTCGAGACTGACTCGAGTTGCAAGCTTTTGAAGTTCCGGATGAAGAAGCGCACTTTTAAACACGGACTCTCGCGGCGGATTTTGATCGGCGCCTTCCTTTAAAGCGGTTGTCATGAAGATAGAAACTTGCGTCAGGTCGGTACTCTTGTACTTAGTCGGAATTGCCTTTCTCAATTGCTCGATTTTTTTCATATGCGCGGCCTTCGCTGCCAGAATAAATGTACGCTCTTGGGAGATCTGCCATGAGGCCAAACCATAGTTAACAAAACCTTCAACGTCCGGAGAGAAATAAGGATAAGCGCGTGCTTTTACTTCTTTCTGTAAGGCCTTTGCCTCTGCTTCGTTCATTCCAAGCAAATGACTTAACTCATGCGCAAGAAGAGCGATCACTTCTTTTTGAGCTGTCTCTGGAATTAATTGAGCCGAAAGTTCTGAGGCGCTGATGCAAACATGATTTGGTAGAGTTGCTTCTGCTGTCAGCTTATTGCCGAGTCCGTCAATGCAAGGAGTGGATTGTTTGATTTCGATTTCGACAGTTGACAACATCTGAATGATATTGACAGGACCACTATAGATTTTTGTTTGATGTGGTCGGGTCTGGCTATCCGCCATAAAAGACGCATAGTTAAAATACATCAAAAGAGACCAGCGGGAGTCACGGATCAGAGAAGAGACTTCTTGAACAGAAAGACGGTCCGACTCTTGAAGACCACCACCGCCGGCGCTAATTCCGCCTTCTCTTGCATTTGCAGTCATGCCAGCGAGCAGGCTTAAGAAACAGATCATTTTGTTTGTGAACGTTTTCATTGTTTTTGTCCTTTGTGATTAAATCAAAAAATGGCTGGTGGCACCATGAAGAAGGTTTTAATTTGAGCGGTCCCTTGTTCTCAACATACGTTTATTTAAATTCCCCATGAAAACTTTATTTTTTTTAAACTAACTCTCGCAAAATACCGAAAAAACTCCTATTTTCGGCCGCGCTTTAATTACCACGAAGGCGGGTTATTTTGAAAACGAATGTCTTTGAGCATAAAAATTACAAATCCTTTTTAGAAGCCACTTTAAAGAGTTCGCCTTATGGCGGACGCGGGCTGAGAAAACAATGGTCAGAGGCCATGGGTTGCCAAATGGCTTTTGTCTCTCAGGTTATGAATGGAGAGATGCACCTCAACTCTGAACAAGCTTTTCATTTGGCAGAACATTTGAAGCTTGATGAACACGAAAAGGATTTTTTTCTCCTGTTGGTTTCTTACGCAAGAGCTGGGAGTTTTAAGCTCAAAAAATTCTACGATAAAAAAATTCGCGAGAAAATTGAGAGTTCTATGCTTTTGAAAAACAAAGTTCAGATTTCGCGTTCTCTAAGCTTAGAAAACCAGGTGATCTATTACTCAAAGTGGTATTTTTCAGCCACTCATATTGCAGTTACGATTCCAGGTCTTACAACAGCAGAAAAAATAGCAGAGGCCATGGACCTGCCAGTGCCCCTCGTGAAGAAGACATTAAATTTTCTTGAAGGGTGTGGTCTGGTAGAACTGAAGGGGAGTGAATATAGTTCGGCAGTCACGCGTTTATATCTTGAAAAAGATTCTCCGATGGTTTCTAAACTTCACACTATTTGGCGCTTAAAAGCGATCGAAGCGCAGGGAGCTGCTGAAGAAAACAGTTTGCATTTTTCGTCTACGGTGTCTTTGTCTAAGGAAGATGCGATCAAGCTTAGACAAATGATCGCGGGGTATGTTGAGGAATTGATGGCGATTGTAAAGACTTCGAAGGAAGAGACTCTTTATTCTTTTTCAGTGGACTATTTTAGTCTTTTGCCGAAGCTGATGTAGGCTTTCCGCAAGGTATTTGGTATCACTCCAGAATCGGCTTGCGCAGAAACACTAGATAGGCAGACTCGATTTTTTCGAGCAGATGTGGCCTCGTAAAAAATAAATTTTTGCTATGCTTTTTTGCTTGACGAAGAGTTCGTGCAAATTTCATTTTTACGTTTCTATTTTGATAACGTCGACCAGGATGCCTTTTTGAGGTAATCGCAAAGGCCTCATAGCGTGATTCAAATTTCTTTTCACCCCCGGGCGCGAGTTTTTCTGCAAAACGATTCCTGAGGCAAATACAGGGAAAAATTTGAGATTTAAAACCGGGTGTAGAGTGGCCTTTCTTTGAAAGGAGATTAAAATGCACTCAATCGAACAAAACATCCGCTCTTGGCACGAAGAAGGAATTGGGCTTTCCTCTCAGCATAAAAGAAACGAAGCAAGAATGGTTGAGCTTTTAAGCAAGCTTTATGAATCCAAAGGTTATCTTCTTTATCAAAGCGAGAGCTTGAGAAATTACGCTCTCTACGTGTGGGAACTCCCAGAAAACGCCGCTAAGGACATGGTGACTGTTGCGATCAAAGCCAGTGAAGTTCCGCAAATTCTCGAAGCTCTGAGTGCGGGCCACGGAACGGTCTCAAAGATTCGTAAGGTGTGCTCCGTGATCACCTCTGAAAATGCAGCTGAATGGCTGGATCTTGTTAAGGAATGCTCAAGCCGAATTGTTGAGAGAGCCGTTGCTATGAACCGCACGGGAGAAGAGCTCCCCCAAGCTCAGCTTCGTTATAATTCTTCAGGTCGCTTGGATTTAATCAATGGAATTTCTGAAAAACTACTCGAGAAGCTCGAGTATATCCAAGATCTTCTCTCGCAGGAGACAAAGAGGCCGGCTTCGCTTGAAGACGCTCTTGATGAGATGGCGAATCTGTATTTAGAGAAGAAAGATCCGGTCCGAAAAGCCGAGAGAGCGCAAAAAAGAAAATCTGCAGGGCGACAAAAAGTCGTCACGGGACGCTCGCACTCTAAATCTCCACAGAGAAAGAAACTCAGTGCTGAAACCAAGCATGCATTGAATTTACGTGATGGCCGTCAATGCACTGAGATGGGGCC